>CAZEPA010000001.1:0-31508 GCA_964513955.1 uncultured Anaerolineae bacterium
GACCTACCTTGTTGATTCAGTCAAATCCTATCGTTTCCAGAAATCCACCATGCACCACTACGAAGTCGTCCAGTCTATGGTGACCGACTGACGGGAGGTTGACTACCCCTGCGAGCCTTACCCAGCCGCAGCCCTGGGGCAAGACATCCAAGGAGATTTTCCATGCCACTCGACCCGACCCACCCCAAATACAGCCACGTCGTCCAACGTCTGCGCGCCGAGCCCATTATCTGGCTGAGCAGCGTTCGCCCGGATGGCCGCCCGCACCTGGTGCCGGTGTGGTTTTTATGGGACGGCACGTCCATTTTCATCTTCAGCCAACCTCAGGCGCAGAAGCTGCGCAATCTGCGGGCGAACCCGGCCGTCACCCTGGCGCTGGAGGCGGCCGACGAAGGGGGCGATATCGCCATTCTCGAGGGCACGGCCACGATCGGCGAAACCAGGAACGGGGCCAGCATCCTGCCAGCGTACGCGGCCAAGTACGAAAAGCCCATCACGCAGATGGGCTGGACCCTTGAGACCATGACGACCAGCTACAGCCGGCTGATCCAGGTCACGCCGCTGCGGCTGATCGCCTGGTAGGCCTGATCTAGAGGCCCACCGTGAACATCAAAGAGGCGATCACCTCGCAATACCTGGCCGCGCTGGCGATGCTGCGACAGGTCATCGTCGCCTGCCCTGACGCGCTGTGGAACGATCCGGCCTATCGCAACCGCACCTGGCACATCGCCTACCACGCCTTGTTCTACACCCACCTCTACGCCCAGCCATCCGAGCACGACTTCACTCCCTGGTCGAAGCATCGGCGGAATTTACAGCGCCTGGAGGATGAGGGCGCAGCTGCTTTTGCCCTGAGCAAGGCGGATATCCTGGCGTATCTCGACCTGGTGCAGGCTGAAATCGTCGTACGGACGGCCGCCTTGGATCTAGACGCCCCATCCGGCTTCGACTGGATCCCGCTGCGCAAGTTCGAGTTGCAGTTGTACACCATTCGCCACTTGCAGCAGCACACCGGAGAGCTGTGCGAACGGCTCAACACGGCCAGCGGTCTTGACGTGGATTGGGTCGGGACGATAGCCGCCGGCGCGTAATTCTACGCTCGATTCTCCGCCATCTGCTGCAGGCCCGCGATGACCATCGCCACCAGGTGGCGGAAGCTCTCGTCGCAGTCGAGCGGCAGGCCAAAGCCGCCGGCCACCTCCAGCGTTGCGAACCCATGCACCGCGCTGCGCAGGGCGCGCACCGCATGCAGTCCGTCCTCACCGGTGAGGCCGAACGAGGCCACCACGGCCAGGCCCACACGCACCACGCGATCTTCAGCCGCCAGCCATTCAGCATCAGGCGGCGTCTGCGCACCCGCCGCCCTCAGGCTTGCCAGGTAGAGACCAGGAGACTCCTTGATGGTCTCGCGGTAGGCCTGGGCGATCGCCATCACCGCGTCCGCGCCAGCCTTGCCAATAGCCGCCTGACTCAAGCGATCGCTCAGCCTGCGGGCGTTCAGCAGGCTCAGCTCGCGGTAGAGACCGGCCAGCCCGTCAATGTGGTTATAGAGCGAGGGAGTCTGAACTCCCAGGCGCTGAGCCAACCGGTTCAGCGTCAGTTCCTGCGCTCCTTCGGTGTTGACCAGGTCAACTGCCGCTTGCACCACCGCGGCGCGATCCAGGCCGCGTCTACCCGGCATGAGACAACTTGCCCGGTTCATGGATGCTCTGCACGAACGAAAGCGCCAGCGGACCCGTGATGTCAGGCATTTCGGCGTGCGGGTAATGTCCAGCGCCTGGCACCATCGCATAGCGAGCATGGAGACTGTTCGCCACCCACTGCGCCTCGGCCTCGGGCTGCTTGAAATCAGGATCCTTGCTGCCCATCAGAACCACGGCCGGAGCCTTTACGCGCGGCAGACGCTCCTCTGCGGCGTCTTTGGAGGCAAACAGCATCTGCTGCAGGGCTTCCAATCGGCCCGGCGCGGCCAGATTAGCGCGCAGGGCCGCGGCGTAGGCGGTGAAGTCGGCCGGCTTGCGCGTGGGGTACAACGTCGAATAGTAACGCAGCCAGGCGGCGGCACCCCACGGCCGGGCAAAGAGCGTCGAGTACAACAGCTTACCCAGCCGCGATGTCTTGCCACGCACGAACGGGCCGATCAAGAGCAGCCCCGCCGTCAGTTCTGGCGCCTCGGCCGCCGCCCAGACGGCCGCGCCGGCCGCCATGGAACAGCCGACGATCACGGCCGGCCCGGCCTGCAAGGAACGGATCAAGGCGATCAGGTCGCTGCCCACACCTGCGACGGAGAAATCCGGCCACGCCACACTGCTTTCACCGAGACCGCGCAGGTCCGTCGTCACCACGCGATAGCCGGCTGCCGCCAACTGCGGCGCGAGGAATCGGTACTCGCCGCGCACATCGCCCATGGAAGGAACACAGACCACCAGCGGCCCGCTGCCTGTGTCGTCATAGGCAATTCTGCCACCTTGTTGCTCGAGAAAAGATGTGTTCACTGCTGTCTCCTATTTACTAAGTATATTAGTATAATAACTAATTTACTTAGTTTTTCCGTAAGAATTTTTCCAATTCCAAACAACGCTCGCCGATTTGACAGCCGCGCATGGTCATGTTACACTAACCAATAGATAAGTATCTATATGAAATGCGGAACATGACCGACTTACTTGCGTTCGCAAAAACGATGGCCGATGAAACCCGACAGCAGATCATGCAGATCCTCTGCTGCCGCGAGCTGTGCGTCACCGATGTGGTGGAGACGCTGGCGCGCGACGGCAACGAGGTCAGCCAACCTACGGTGTCCCATCATCTGAATCTGCTGCGCGAGGCAGGGTTGGTCACGATGCGCCGCGACGGGCGGCAGGTTTATTACAGCCTCAACCAGGATGCAGTGGCGATTTGCTGCGGCGTGATCCTGCAGCGGTTTGCGCCCGAACAGGAGATTTGGTCGCTGCAACCACACCAGGCGCTCTCATGAGCAAAATTTCTCTTTTTTTGACATAATCCATAGACGCTTGTCTATGCAAAAATAGGCAGCCGGCCCGCGATCTGCCCTGGCGGTCAACGGCCGAGAAGATCAACAGCAAGGAGTCTGAACCATGTCTACGATGAACACCCCTACCGCCCCGCCTGATGCCAGCCGCGTCCACGGGCGTGTGCAGGATCGTTACGGCGCCCTGGCCCGCCAGGTCAACGCGGCCGACCTCAGCGGTCAGCCTTCTGCGGTGAGTTGTTGTGGGCCAGCCACGTCCGCTGCGAGCAGCTGCTGCGGCCCCACCAGTTCGGTGACGTTTGACCTGGCCAGCCTGGATCTGGTCAGCGCCAACGGCGAACCAACCTCCAGCGTGGCCGCCACCCTCTATGCCGCGGATCAATTGTCCGATCTGCCGGACTCGGTGACTGCCATTGCGCTCGGCTGCGGCAACCCCACAGCCATCGCCGGTCTGCGCGCCGGCCAGACTGTGCTCGACCTGGGCAGCGGCGGCGGCATTGACTGCTTCCTGGCGGCGCGCCAGGTCGGCCCGACCGGCCGCGTGATCGGTCTGGACATGACCACTGACATGATCCGGCTGGCGCGGCGCAACGCCAAGAAGTTGGGTGTTACCAACGTGGAGTTTCGTTGGGGTGAGATCGAGGAAATGCCTGTGGACGATGCGTCGGTGGATGTCATCATCTCCAACTGCGTCATCAACCTCTCGCCGGACAAACCGCAGGTCTTTCGCGAAGCCCAGCGCGTGCTCAAAGCTGGCGGCGAGCTGGCGGTGTCGGACATGGTTTTCGAGGCGCCGATCCCAGATGCGCTGCGCGGCGACCTGGATTCCTGGGCCGGCTGTGTGGCCGGCGCCTGGCTGGAGGCCGACTATGTGGATGCGATCCGCGGCGCCGGTTTCGGCGATGTAGAGGTGGTGTCGCGGGATTATCTGCCGATTTCGCAGGTGCTCAGCGAGAGCGATATCGCCGCCCTGCAGGCGCAGGCCCCTGGTCATCTGAACGGCATCCCGCTCGACCGCGTGATGGCGAGCATCAAAGTACGGGCGCGTAAGTCATGACCATCTCAACTGTGGCGGCATGGCATGAATTGGTGCGCTCGCGTAACCCCCGCGGCCTCGACTCGCTCCTGGCTGACAACGCCGTCTTCTATTCGCCGGTTGTCTACGCGCCGCAAGTCGGCAAGCCGATCACGGTTCAGTATCTCTCGGCGGCCTTGCTTGTCTTTGTCAATGACTCATTCCGCTACGTGCGCGAGCTGAGCGGCCCGCGCGACGCCGTGCTGGAGTTTCAGGTTGAGATTGACGGCGTCAGCGTCAACGGCGTGGACATGCTGCGTTGGGACGACGAAGGTAAGATCGTTGAGTTCAAGGTGATGATTCGCCCGCTCAAGGCGATCAACCTGATCCAGCAAAAGATGGCGGCCCTGTTGCAGGCCAATCGGTAACCTGCGCCGACAGCCTGGTGTGTTCCAAATCGAAGGCGCGCTGGCCGCGTCAGCGCGCCTTCCAGACGAACGGCGTGGTGTAGGTCAGGCAGCGGAAGCCTAATTTTTCCAGGATAGGCCGACTCATCGGGCTGGCATCCACGGTCAAGAAGCGCACGCCGCGGGTACGGGCCTCCTGAGCGCGCACAGCCACCAGGTCGGTGTAGAAGCCGCGGCCCCGATACGCAGGCAAGGTTGAGCCGCCCCACAAGTCAGCAAACTGACGGCCTGGGTGATAGCGAATCCAGCCGTTAGCCACCGGCCGCTCGTCAGCATGCGCCTGGAAGATGCTCAATAGTTCCGGATGTGTGCGCAGCGTTTGCGCTAGTTCGTCCGCCAATCCCAGCATCGGTTCATCCCAGACTTCTGTTTGCACCAGGGTGATCTGCTTTACCTGCGCCGGATCGTTGATGCGCCGGATGTCGGCGCGCCGCGGTTCCCAAAGCCGCGATGGGGAGTCCTCAAGATCAAGGGCCATCAACGCTTCCGGCTCTTCAGGTACGAAGCCGTGGGCAATCAGCCGCGGCTTGAGGTCGGCCGGGGTGTCGTGATCGAACACCTTCCATTCAAAGCCTTCGTCGAATGCACCGTCACGACGGCCCAGGTCAGCGATCTGCGCCAAGATGGCCGCCTCGATGGTGTCAGAGTTCAGGCGGGTGTAAAGAACCCAACCGCCGTGAGGACTGGGAGGCTTCGTCACCACACGGGTGAGTCCGGGTAGCTTGTCTACCTCTCCGAATGGATCAAAGGGATCGCGGCGCATCTCTGCGTCATACAGAGACAGGATTTGTTCGATAGTTATATGCATTTTCCCAACCCAAAATAAAACCCAGGTTCCCTGCCGGTCTGCAACCGGCGCAGGTCCTCACAAAACACAACCCTCACTGAGCCATGCCGACGCCAGTGAGGGCTGTGTGATCGTGAAGATACCAGGTTCAGCCAGCGCAGGCGTCCTCGCCGCCGTCCACAAAGATGATTGAGCCGCTGACCCACTGGATGTCCGGGTGCGACAACTGGCGGATGGTGATTGCGACGTCCTGCGTGGTGGTCAGGCGTCCAACCGGGTTGCGGCGCAGCGCGCCTTCGACGATCTTTTCATTGCCTGGGATTTTGCGCAAGGCCGGCGTGTCGGTGACGCCAGCTTGAATACAGTTGACCAGGATGCCGTGCTTGCCCAGTTCCTGCGCCAGCACGCGCGTGTGTGATTCCAGCGCGGCCTTGGCCGCAGACACCGCGCCATAGTTGGTCACGACCCGATGCGATCCCTCGCTGGTCATGCCGAAGATACGGCTGCCCCGCTGCAGCAGATGACGATCCATCAAATCCTGCGTCCAATAGACCAGGCTGTGCGCCATGACATCCAGGGTCATGTCCATCTGCGCCTTGCTAATGCGCTGCGTTGGGTCTTCGTGCACAAAGGGCAGCAGCGTGCCAAACGCCAGCGAGTGCATCAGCACATGCACCGCGGTTTCGCCGCCAGCCGCGGCTAATGTTGCCTGCACCTTGTCGAGCACGCGGCCGCGCTTGGTCTCATCGGCCGCGTTGACGTTGAAGAACACTGCCTGGCTGCCCAGGGCCTCGATATCCTCAATCAGGGTCTTGACCAGAGGTAGGGTTCCTTTCATGTCCAGGTGCACGCCGAAAATGTTCATGCCGGCTCGGGCTAACTCGCGTGACACCGCTGCCCCCATGCCGCTGGAAGCGCCCAGAATGAGCGCCCACTTGCCTTTGAATGATTGGTCACTCACAGGTTGTCTTTCCTCCATCTGCTTGAAAATCTTGACTCATCCTTTAGTGTAACCCCACACTGGCCCATTGGTCACGCACAAGTAGCAAGACTGGAACCCGAGAACGCCCGTTGGCGCAAACCACAGTGGCGTGAATTGACCAATCGGGCGAGATCGCTATAATGCGCCCCATGTCATGTACCACCAAACGTAAGTCGGTGGGCCATCTGCTACTGGGCATCTGGTGCGCCATCCTCGGCGCCCTGCTCGTTCACTCACCGTTGCAGGCACAAACGGTCTCCTTGCTTCCCATGACCGGAACACAGGCGGCCGATGTGACGGTTGAGATCAGCCAGATGGTTCGTCTGACCAACCATGCTCGCGCGCAAAGGGGTCTATACCCCTACCTGCTTAACCCCGTGTTGAGCCAGGCCGCGCAATCACATGTCAATGACATGATCGCCAGCGGTCGTCTGGGCCATGTCGGCTCGGATGGCAGCCGCGCGCCTGCGCGTGTTCGCCGCGCGGGCTTTGTCGCCTCCATCGTCAGCGAGAACTGGGTTTACAGCCGCACCATGCAGAAAGCCTTCTCCTGGTGGATGGCAGACCCGCCCCATTTTGAGAATCTCATGAGCCGCCGCTTCAAGGAAATTGGCGTCGGCATGGCGCCGCATCCGAGCGGCTGGGGTCAGGTATGGGTGATGGTTTTCGCCACCAGCGCGGATGGGAGCACTGCGCCCGAAGCTACGATGTTGACCGATGACGCAGCAGCTGCACCGGCTAACGATGCAGTAACGACTGACACACCCGACGCCAGCGCCACGTATGTCGTACAGCCAGGCGATACCCTGGAAGCGATTGGCCGTCGGCTAGGGATACCCTGGGCGCGCATCGCGCAACTCAACGACATCAAGGACCCAACCCGACTCCAGGTGGGTCAGGTGCTCGATATCCCTGGCGCTGCGCCTGCACCCGCCGCGGCGCCATCCCCAGCGGCGCCGCCGGATCAACCCCCGGCAGAGCCGCCCGCAGTAGATCAACCCGCGGCCACACCCCAGGCAGAGCCGCCCGCCCCAGCAGCCGCCGCGCCGGTCGCTTCTGCACCCACAACCTATGCGGTCCAGTCCGGCGACGCCCTGGCGTCCATCGCGGCGCGCTTTGGGTTGGACTGGCAGACGCTGGCGCAGTGGAACGGGCTGACCGGGAAATCCATCCTGCAGGTGGGTCAGGTGCTGCGCCTGACCGCTTCGACACAACCTGCTGCGGCACCGAACGCGTCCGGCTCGACGGTCTATCGTGTGCGCGCCGGCGATTCGCTGTCCTCGATCGCGACCCGCTTCGGCCTCACCTGGCAGACCCTGGCGCAGATCAATGGGCTAGATCGGACCTCGGTGCTGCGTGTGGGGCAGACGCTGCGGCTCCGGTAACCTAAACCATCCCATTGTGGCTCTGACACCAACGCTTCGCCAACTACTGCACGAGCACATTCACCTGGCGCCGGCCGCCTGGACACAGGCGCCGGCGTCGGTGCGTGCCAGTTTCAACAGTCCATTTGAGCCGGCCCAGCGCCTGGCCCATGAATTGGAGCGCCTGCCGCCCTCGCTGCTGACCTGGTGGGCTGCTCTGCCCGACGCCCACATCCTGCTCGGCGATCAGCGAGGCTATTCGCGCGGCCGTTTGCCCGATGATCCCCACGGTCGCGCCAATGTGGTGCAGATTGCCCTGGCCGATCTTGCCAACCCCGCCGGGGGCTTGGGCCACGCCTGGTTCTGGATTGCCCATCTGCTCGATCATCACCTGGGCTGCCTGGACACAGCCGAAGGCCCCTGGCTGTCGGACGGCGCGGGCTTCTCGCCGCGTTGGCAGGAAGTGGGGCAGCGCATTGCCGCGCTGGCGCGGCTGGGTTACAGTGCGCAGCCCGAAGCCGCAGCCAATCCTCATGCCTACCTGGCGGCTGGCGTGGCTCTCTTCATCGCTGACCGCGCCGCGTTGAACGTTCAGGATCCCAAGCTGGAGCGCCTGCTCGCCTCCACCCTTCTGCACGAAGGTTTCTGCCGCCGCGCGCTGACAGCGACGACGCCGGCGAATCAAGTTTAGGGCGCACGAAACCCGATGTCTTCTGGCTTGTTGCTGGCGCAGTGCATTTGACAGAGAGAGTGAATCAGCGTACAGTAAGCGTAAGTAGATGGTATGAATGAGCCGGGAGTGTCTTGTGACGATCCATACCTCCTTCACCAAAGCGCGCGCAAACTTCGCTAAGCTCTGCGACAGCGTCGCCGCGAATCGGGAAATCGTCATCATCCAGCGGCGTGGCGTTGAGGATGTGGCTTTGATTGCAGCCGCAGAGCTGACCAGCTTGATGGAGACGGCTTACTTGTTACGTTCGCCCAGGAATGCGGAACGCTTACGTGCCGCGCTAAACCGCGCGCTGGACCGCGACATTGCACCACTATCGGATTGCATCGCAAAGAAAGGAAGTCTATGCTCTTTTCGCTCCTCCTCGTCCTCGGCGCCGTGGGTACGGCCACTCTGGGACAACTCCTGCTCAAAAGCGGCATGACCGCGGTGGGACGGCTTGGCGCAGGCGTCCTGCAGCAGCCACTGCAAACCCTGCTCGCCGTGGCAAGCGTGCCCACGATCTGGCTTGGGTTAGCTTGCTACGGTCTAGGCGCTGTGCTGTGGCTGGTCGTTTTGTCGCGGCTTGATCTCAGCTTTGCTTATCCGCTCCTGGCTCTTTCCTACATTCTCATTCCGCTGCTCTCCTACCTGGTATTGGGTGAAAACGTGCCCGCGCTGCGCTGGGTGGGCATTGCGGTGATTTTTATCGGCGTCGTCATTGTCGCGCGCACCTGACGAGGTTCATTTATGTCATTGAAACTCATCCATCACAACATTGGCACCGCGGGCGTCCTGTTCCTGGCGATTGCTGGCATCTGGGCGTTGGCCATCTACTTCCGACGCCGTGAAATTGACGGCAATCTGTGGGGCATCCTGGCGATTGGAGAGCTGCTCTTTGTCGCTCAGGCCATCATGGGCGTGATCATGTATGCCGGCGGGGGCCGCCCTGATCGTTTGATCCACTATCTCTACGGCATCCTGATGATGATCCTCATCCCATCCACGTTCGCGTTTACGGGCGGAAAATCAGGCCGCAATGAAGCCTTGATTTACGGCCTGATGGCGCTCTTCATGGCTGTGATGGCTGCCACGCGCGCGATGACCACGGGCTAAGAAATCAGCCACCTGACGACCGGGGCTTCGTCGTGAGCTCAGCCGAACGGTCGCAGGAACGGTTGCCAAGTCGGCCTGACGCTAACGAGCGGCGGAAGCGGTGCAGGCGGCGGGCGTTGACCCGCTTATTGCGGTCTCTCACTGTCTGTTGCCAACTCAGCGCGCACGACCGAGACGATGTCGGCCAGCGGCGCCAGGCGCGGTTCGCCCCCACGGCGCAGCTTCAACTCAACCCCGCCGGCCTTCAACCCGCGGTCGCCGACCGTGATGCGCAGCGGCAGGCCGATCAAATCCGCATCGTTGAACTTGACGCCAGGGCTTTCGTCGCGATCGTCCATCAGAACCTCGACGCCTGCAGCCCATAGGTCTCGATAGAGCTGTTCGGCGGCTTCTACGGCCGCGGGCGCTTTGCGGCCCAAGACAACCAAGTGCACCTGGTACGGCGCCACGGCCGCCGGCCAGACGATGCCCGCGTCATCATGATGTTCTTCCACCACGCAGGCCAGCAGGCGCCCTACGCCAATGCCGTAGGACCCCATGACGACCGGCTTTTCACGACCATCCGCGTCCAAAAACATCGCGCCCAGCGCCTGGCTGAAGTGCGTGCCCAACTTGAAGATGTTGCCCACTTCGACGCCGCGCACGCTGCGCAGCGGCGCTGCGCATTTGGGACAGGCATCTCCGGCCGCGGCGGCGGCGATATCGGCCACGACATCCGCCTGGTAATCACGGCCGTAATTCGTGTTCAGCATATGGTAGCCTACCCGATTGGCGCCAGCCACCAGGTTGGGCGACTGCGCAACCAGGTCATCCACCACCAACGTGAAGGCGTCACGCTGCGCGCCAATGGGCGAGCCGTAGCCCGGCTGCGCGCCAATGGCTAGAATCTCTGCTTCAGTCGCCAGCCGCAGGTTGCGCGCGCCTACGACGTTGGCCAGCTTCGTCTCATTGACATCCATGTCTCCGCGCACCACGGCAAAAACGAAGCGATCGGCGCTCTGCCCCTCGCGGTCGAGCGTCGCCACGGCGAAGAAGGCCTTGGCAGTGCGGCTGGCCGGCGCCTGCAAAAACTCGGCCAGCGCGGCAATCGTCGTGGTGTCCGGCGTGGCCACCTCTGTCAGCGGAAGCAACGGCTCCGCGGTGGGCTGTGGTTTGCGCGTGGTCGCCACCTGGCGGTTGGCCGCGTAGCCGCAGGCGTCGCACAAGAGCAGGGTGTCTTCGCCGATAGGAGTCAGGTACATGTACTCGTGTGCGCTGTGCCCGCCCATCATGCCCACATCCGACTGCACGGCGCTCACCGGCAGACCGCAGCGCCGGAAAATCCTGAAATAGGCGTGGTAGTGAGCCTGGTACTGCTGCTCCAGCCCATCCTCGTCCGCGTCCAGGCTGTAGGAGTCCTTCATGGTGAACTCACGCACGCGGATCAGGCCGCCGCGCGCCCGCGGCTCATCGCGGAACTTGGTCTGCAGGTGGTAAATCAGCCGTGGCAGTTGACGATAAGAACGAATCTCACGCCGCGTCAGGTCGGCCACGACCTCTTCGTGCGTCATCGCCAACACCAGGTCGCGGCCGCCGCGATCCTTCAGCCGCGCCAGTTCGGGGCCGATGCGATCCCACCGTCCGCTCTGCTGCCACAGCTCGGCCGGCTGCACCACCGGCATCGTCATCTCTTGCCCGCCGATGGCGTCCATCTCCTGGCGGATGATGGCTTCGATCTTGTTCATGGCGCGACGCGCCAGCGGTAAATAGGCAAAGATGCCGGCTGCGAGCGGGCGAATCAACGCCGCGCGCACCATGAGTTGGTGACTGGCAATCTCGGCCTCGGCTGGCGCCTCGCGCCAGGTCTGACCGAACAACTGACTCATACGCATGACAAGTAATTCCTTTCTTGGCGTTGATTTTGCCTGGCGACTGAAGTCGCTGCAATCTTCACAAAGTCGCCCTGCCGCGACTCAAGCCTGCCTGGTGTTTCAACCGCCCGTCCTACGGTCGGCCGCGGCGCAGCGTGCGTTTGATCTGCTCCCAGGCGCGCTGCACCAGGCCGACCTGGCTGGCGCTGATTTCATGCTGGCTGTAGCGCGCCTCGTTGAACGACCCCGTGAGGGCGGCAACCTCGGGCTGACTCTCCGGCAGCGCGGCGTCCAGCGTGGCCGCGTATTCCAGCGGCGTTTGGCCGGGCTGTCGCGGCAGGCCGTGCTCGCGGCCGCGGCGGACGAGCGCCAGGTAATAAAACTGCACGCGTTCACGCATGGACAGCCGGCGCAGGCTGATGAAACCCCACGCATCGCCGTGGGTCTCCGGCTTGATTGGCTGTGGCCTCCGCAGCCTGGCGGGTAAGGCCGCCAGCCGCTGCGATGCCCGCCGCAACCGCGCGGCCAGCCAACCCCAGCGATCAAGCAACCAGCGCAGGATAGGCGCCTGGCCCCAAGCCTGAAAAAGCTCCCGATTCTGGCGCGCATAGCTGACAAACGCAGCCGCGATGACGCCGATGAACACCGCCCAGAAGAAGACCGATTTGAGCAGTTCGAACCAGGGCCAGGGCGAAGCCGCGTACAGCGGCGCGGGCAGCGCGGGCAACGGCGGCGGCGGCACGGCGGGGGTAGGCGCTGGCTGCGTTTGCCCAAAGAGACTCAGCACGAAACGGATAATAATGCCCACAAGCAGCACGATGGCGAAAAAGAGGAAATTCAACGCATAGGCGAGAAGGCCCACCAGGTATCCCAGGGTCGCCAGCAAATCCAGGGAATAGATGGTCGGTAAGAAAGCTGCAACGACTGCCAGTACGACCAGGAGCAGCAGGCTGTAGACGAGCCAGGGGGTCGCCACGTTGGCTTGCATGGGGATGCGATCCCAAATCCAGCGCGCGCGCAGCACGGCAAAGCGGCTTTGCCCCAACAGCGCCAGACCCAACACGAAGTAGATCAGCGTCTCTACCACGCCGGCGCGAGCGATCGGCGGGCCGATTTGCAGCGCCTGCAGGTCAAGACGCAGCAGGCCAACGAGCGCCAGCATGATCCCGCCGACGGTGAAAAATTGGCGCGCCAGCTGTTGGCGCGCGGCGGGCCGATCGCTGCGCAGGCCCACGCGCGCTTCTTCCTCGATGAAGTCGGCGTCGCCCTCTAAGTCAAGCAGGGCATCGGTGAACGCGCCGCCAATCAGCCAAATGAGAATCACAAACATTACGGCCACGAAATACTCGCCGGTGAAGAAATGATTCAGAAAATCGGTGCGCCAGGTGGGCAGATCACGCCAGAACTGCGACGGATCGCGCAGCAGATAAAGCGTGGCCTTGAGCACGACGAGCATGACGATCAGCTCGATGCTGCGACGCGTCAGCCAGGTGCTGCTAAAAACCGATGCGCGCTTCAGGCTGCGCTTCGTGATGAAGGATTCGACGGCAGCCAAAAAAGCCACGGCCACCAGGTAACGACCATTCCATGTCGGCGCCAGGCGCTGGCCGACCTGAACCAGCAAGGATGCCAGGCAAACGAGCATCACACTCACCAGGGCATGGGTGGCGAAAATGGATGGACGTTCATTTCGGCGAATCCCCGCGATCAGCCCCATGGCCACACCTCCAGGTCTTTCTCATGGCGCAGCCAGGCGACGGGAAAAGCCACGTGCGCAGCGCGGCGCTTGATCTCCGCTGGTGGGCTGACTCTGCTGCACACGAACACGAGCAGGTTGACGCCGTGCCGCTGGGCTTGCAAGCCAGCCGCCAGCAAAGCCTCGTCCACCTGGCCGGTAATGAGCACCAACGTCGTGCCCCAGGCCAGGTGAACCAACGCCTCGCGCAGCAGGTTGACCACTGGCGTCGTTGCACCCAGTTGGATGCGCGCCAGGATGTCCAGGCAGCGCATCAAGTGCCCGCGGCCTTTGCGCGCAGGCAGCACGTGGTGCGTGGTTTCATGCAGCGGGTCAACGCCATTGCAGATCAGGCCCACGGTCTGTTTGCGCTGCACAACCCAGTTTGCCACCGAAGCGGCCGTTACAATCGCCAACTCAGAGGCGTCGAAGCGCGTGCGCAGATCGTAGTCCTCTTCGTACAGATCGAGCATCACCACCACTTCCAGGGCAATGGAAGGCTCAAACAGCTTGACCTGCAAGCGTCCGCTGGACGCGCTGGCTTTCCAGTCCACCCGGCGCAGGGAATCGCCGGCCACGTAGTCACGCTTGCCGCGCACGCGCGTGGGGTCCTCGAAAATCGGTTGGTGATGGCGCAGCGTGCCCAGCGGTGAATGCGACGACAGGGTGAACTTCGGTAAGGGGACGATGCGTGGGTAGACGGTCAGGTAGTTGATGCCGCCCTGGCGTTCTTCGTCGCCGACGATGCCCAGCAAATCACCGGAGGCGAGGTGCAGCGGGCCAATCCGGTAATAGCCGCGGTGGTCTCCATGCACCGTGTAAGCAAACTGGGCGCGGTGACGGGCGTTGAGGCGCGTGATCAGGCTCAAGGCCTGCGGAACACCCAACTCGGTGGGCACACTCTCCTGCAAGCGCAGCCAAACGACCGGCAGCCAACCGCGGTTGTGCAGGGTCAGCCGCACCGGGATCTCTTCGCCCCAAAAGGCCCGCGGCTCGAACTCGCGACTAATCTCGACGGCAGCCAGCGCGCGCCGGCTCCACCAGCGTCCCACCAGGTACGCGCCGGCCAGGATATAGAACACCGTCAGGATGGCATCTTCGCGCAGCACGGCCGCGATGAGCAGCAGCGCGATCAGGAACGGAATGTATTCGCGCATGATGGTCTTTCCAATGGCGTCCTGGCCGGGCCAACGAACCTAGACCAGGCTGCCACACGTTCTCACCGGCCGCCCAACCTGGTCGCGTCACTGTCCGCGCGCCGCTCCAGGCTCTCCAGCACCAACGGCGTATCCTGCAGCACCTCGTTCAGCACGCTAGCCGCCGTGCGGCCGCGCAGCTCAGCCTCTGGTCGCACGATGAGGCGATGGGCCAGGGCGGCGGTGGCCAGCGCTTTGATGTCATCCGGCAGGACATGATCGCGGCCGCGCAACGCGGCCAGCGCCTGCGCGGTTTTGAACAGGGCGAGGCTGGCGCGTGAGCTGGCGCCCAAGGCCAGATCACGGTGCTGCCGCGTGGCCGTGACCAGGCGCACGATGTAGTCTTGCAGGCTGTCCTCCACGTGAACTTCCCACACCAAGCGCTGTAAGGCCAGCAGTTGTTCACCCGTGACGACTGGGGTCAGGCTGCTGATTGGATGCTCGCGGCGCAAAGCCATCAGCAGGCGGCGCTCATCGGCCGGCGCAGGGTAGCCAAGCGCCAAACGCATGAGAAAACGGTCCAGCTGCGCTTCGGGCAAGGGGAAGGTGCCCTCATATTCGATGGGGTTCTGCGTCGCCAGCACGAGGAACGGCCGCGGCAAGGCGCGGCTGACGCCGTCTACCGTCACTTGCTGCTCTTGCATGGCTTCCAGCAGCGCGGACTGCGTGCGCGGCGTGGCGCGATTGATCTCGTCGGCGAGGAGGATGTTGACGAAGATGGGGCCGGCGTGGAACTCGAATTGGCCGGTCTGCTGGTTGAAGACCGAAACGCCGGTCACGTCGTTGGGGAGCAGGTCGGGCGTGCATTGCAGGCGCTTGAACTGCCCGCCCAGGCTGATCGCCATGCTGCGCGCGAGCATGGTCTTGCCCACGCCCGGCACGTCCTCCAGCAGCACATGGCCCTCGCACAGCAGCGCCACCAGCAGCATTTCGATCACCGGGCGTTTGCCAATGATAACCTTTTCCACGTTTTCTGTGACTTGATTGGCGAAGTCCTGAACCTGGCGCATAGATGTTCCCCTCGTGCGGCTTACTTTACATCAAGTCGCAGGAACGTGCAATCTGCGGAGCGGGAGATCAGAGAGGGGAGACCGGAGAGTGTAAGGGCTTGTTTAGGAGGTGCGAACGTTGTATAATGGGGCCAGATGATTGCTATGTCAATGAGGAGGTGATCGTATGACCTGGAACGAGGTTCAGCGCGCTTATCCTGGACAGTGGGTAGTCATGGAGGCCCTGGAATCGCGCAGCGAAGATGAGCAGTGGAAGGTGGGATTGGTGTCGGTGCTCGAAGCCTACCCGGACGGCATGACAGCCATGCAACGATACCGACACTATCATCAAAAATATCCCTTGCGTGAATTCCTGTTTCTCCATACCAGCCAAAGCAAACTGGAATTTCGAGAACGTCGCTGGGTTGGCATCCGGGGGACACATGCAACTTCAAGTCATTGACGGCTTGCCCTTTGTTAGCATACGTGCGATCTATCAGGGGGCAGAGATTGACATTACGCCTGTGCTCATTGACACCGGCTCCGCTGAAACTAGCTTACGCATCGACGCGCTGACGCAGTTGGGCATCGAGCCTCGCCTCGATGATGAAATCCACTTCATCCGCGGCGTGGGTGGACGAGAACTGGTGTTTGTTCGCCAGTTGGATGAATTGCAGGTTGGGTCGCAAAAATTGGCCCCATTCGTTGTTCAAATTAGCGGCATGGATTACGGCTTTGAGATTGATGGAATCCTCGGAATGGACTTCTTGCGCCGTTCAAGCGCGGTGATTGATCTCCAGCGGATGCAAATTGAGTTCGCAGCGCAGTGATATGATGGCGACCGTTCGGCACACGCGCGTGCCGAACGGTCACACCGGACGTCAGCTCAATGGTTCAAAGCGGGCCTGGAAGAAGCGCAGGTATTTCGGCTCGTAGACCATGCGCAGGCCGCGCGTCTGCTCACGGTTGTCGTAAACGATCTTCAGCGACTCTGCCACCACATCCATGTGGGCTTGTGTGTAAACGCGGCGCGGAATGGTCAAGCGGGTCAGCTCCAGCTTAGGATAGTAGTGATCCCCGGTCTGGGCATTACGGCCGGCGCTGACGACGCCGCGCTCCATCGAACGGATGCCCGAATCGAGGTAGAGCTGGGCTGCCAGGGTCTGCGCGGGAAATTCGCCTTGCGGGATGTGTGGATAGAAGCGCCGCGCGTCCACAAAGATGGCATGGCCGCCCACCGGTTGCACGATCGGAATGCCCCAATCGGTGAGCAGTTGCCCCAGGTAACGCACCTGGCCGATGCGGGCGCGGATGTGATCATCCTGCATGGATTCGGCCGTGCCAATCGCCATCGCCTCCATGTCGCGGCCAGCCAAACCGCCATAGGTGTGTAGGCCCTCGAAGACCACAACCAGGTTGCGCAGCTCCTCGAACAAATCCCAATCGTTGACAGCCAGCCAACCGCCGATGTTGACCAGGCTGTCCTTCTTGGCGCTCATCCACGCGCCGTGCGTGTAGCCGCAGAACTCCAACACGATGGCGGCAATGGACTTGTCGGCATAGCCTGGCTCGCGCTCCTGGATGAAATAGGCGTTCTCGGCCATGCGCGTGGCGTCGAGATAGATCTTGATGCCGTAGCGATCGCACAGGGCGCGCAGCTCGCGCACATTTTGCATGCTAACCGGCTGACCGCCCGCCATGTTGACGGTGCCCGCCAGGCTGATGTACGCGATGTGGGCGGCGCCCTTCTCCTTGATGAGCGCCTCTACCTTGCCAAGGTCCACATTGCCCTTGAACGGGTGCAGATTGGCGGGGTCATGGGCCTCGTCAATGATCACATCTACAAAAATACCGCCAGCCATCTCCTGGTGCAGCCGGGTGGTGGTGAAGTACATGTTGCCCGGCACATACTGCCCAGGCTTGATCGTGGTATGGCTCAGCAAATGCTCCGCGCCGCGCCCCTGGTGAGTCGGCACGAGGTAGCGATAGCCGTAGTAGGTCTGAATGGCATTTTCCAGATTGTAGAAATTGCGGCTGCCAGCATAGGCTTCGTCGCCCAGCATCATGCCAGCCCACTGCCGATCGCTCATGGCGCTTGTGCCGCTGTCGGTCAGCAGGTCAATATAGACTTCCTCCGAACGCAGAAGAAACGTGTTGTAGCCGGCCTCGGCCAGGGCCTTCTCCCGATCCGCGCGGCCGACCATGCGCAGCGGCTCCACCATTTTGATTTTCCATGGTTCGGCCCAAGAGCGGCGGCCAAATTGCTGGCCCATTGTTTGTGGGGTTGACTGTGTCATCGTTGACTCCTCCTTTTGCACTGACTACATCTGACCTCTGATCTCCAGTGTACCGTGTCAGAGCGCCCAATTTTAGCTTATCGGCATCCGTCTGCAAAACCGCCGGTGTTTGTGCAATGTGCTAAGTTGAGGCGCGTTCCTTGCGTGCAAAATAACGTGGTTTGGGCTCGACCGCCGCGCGACAATGCCCAAGAATCATGCAAGTCCTTGAGCGATGATAGGAGAGGCGGATGAAAATCACAAGTCATCGTTTGATAAGCGGCCTGGCGATTGTGGCGATCTTGCTGCCTTTTGTGCAGGCGATCGCGGAGCCTACCCACGAGGTCAGCGCGTCCTCGACCTTTGTCTGGATTGTTCTCATCTTGCTGGCGGCCAAGACGGCCGGCCTGGTGGAGCGTTTTGGTCAGCCGGCCGTGCTGGGTGAGTTGGTCGCGGGGGTCATCCTCGGTAATCTCGCCCTGGTTGGCCTGCGCGGGCTAGAGCCGTTGAAGGACAATCAAATCATCAAGTTCCTGGCTGAGTTGGGTGTGGTCATCCTGCTCTTCCAGGTCGGGCTTGAATCGAATATCCAACAGATGCGCCGGGTGGGCGCCCGCGCCCTGCTGGTGGCGATGATTGGCGTCATCGCGCCGTTTGTGCTTGGCGCGTATGTGGTTGGCCCGCTGCTGCTGCCTGGCCTCTCGCCCGCCGCCTACCTCTTCATCGGCGCGGCCTTGACCGCAACCTCCGTGGGAATCACCGCGCGCGTCTTCCGCGATCTGGGCAAGTTACAAACTTCGGAAGCGCAAATTGTCCTGGGGGCGGCCGTCATTGACGATGTCATCGGTCTCATCATCCTGGCCGTGGTTTCAGCCATCGTCACCGCGGGCGCTGTGAACCTGGGCACTATCGCCGTCATTACGGCCAAGGCCCTCGTCTTCCTGACCGGCGCTGTTGTCCTGGGCCAGATTTTGGCGGCGCGCCTGGGGCGCATTCTGTCCAGAATTCACACCGGAATGGGGATGAAGTTCACGCTCGCCATCGCCTTTGCCTTGCTCACCGCGCACTTTGCCGAAGCCATCGGCCTGGCGCCTATTGTGGGCGCCTTTGCCGCGGGCCTCGTGCTGGACCCCGTTCACTTCGAGCATTTCGAAGACCCCAAAATCATCCCTGATCTGCGTCGGGCCATGGTCGGCGCGCCCGCTGACGTGGCGGCGCGCGTCGAAGCAGTGATTGAACACCATGTGGATCGCCACATCGAAGACCTGCTAGAGCCGCTCGGGCATTTCCTGGTGCCGATCTTTTTTGTCCTCACTGGCATGAACGTTCGCCTGGAGACTTTACTCGATCCTACTACGCTCATGATCGCCCTGGGCATCACAGCAGTCGCGTTTGCTGGCAAGATGGTCTCCGGCCTGGTGGCCGGCCCAGTCAATCGCGTCGTCGTTGGCATTGGCATGATTCCGCGCGGCGAGGTCGGTTTGATTTTCGCTGCCTCTGGTCGCTCCCTGGGCGTCATTTCAGACCAGGTTTTCTCCATTATCGTGATCGTCGTCATCCTGAGCACCCTGCTCACACCTCCCCTGCTTTCCTTGCTCCTGCGTCGGGACAAACCCACTCGTCCGCCCGAACCATCGGTCGTACCGGCCTAACGCTTCTTCCCCCCGCAGGGCTGCGACGAGATGACGCACTCAGAGGCACGCGACGCCGAAGCACGCCCACGCGGTGAGGTCCACGTTCCCCTGCGAGGGTTGGTCGCCACGCCACCAGCCTGGCGAAGGCTCGTCGTGTCAGGAGATGGCGCCGAGCAGGACGATGCCAGCTTGCCTGATGATGTTTCGTTGAGACAGCCTTCGCCCGGGGATTGCGGCGCCCGCCGGCCGGTTGGTGAAAATCCGGCAAATCTGGTACAATCATCTGCCCTGACCGATCATCACTATTCGCGTGACGTCTCATCCGTGTCTGCGCGCCGCTTGACTCCTCCACGGACGCGTAACAGGCCGACGAGGCGACAGGCGCTGGGGCGCACCCCGGGCAAATGGCCCCAGTCGCACCGTACAATGGCCTGGCTTGCAACTTCACCAGCCAGCACCGTGCTAGACCTGCGCAATCATCTACAATAGCAAAGGAGCGACCATATGAGCGAATCAGCAGCCGAGACGACAACCGCTGTAGCCAGTGAGATGATTTTTCCTTCTTCTGACGTGATCGAGCGCGCCCGACTCAAAGACTGGGACGCCCTCGCCCGCTATGCCGCGGATAACCTGGAGGGTTTTTGGGCCGATGAAGCGTCTGAACTGGGATGGTACCAACCATGGGAAAAAGTCCTGGATGACAGCAACCCTCCATTCTTCCGTTGGTTCGTCGGCGCCAAGTGCAACATCATTCACAACGCGCTGGACCGTCACCAGGCGACCGAGCGACGCAACAAACTGGCGCTGATCTGGGTCGGTGAAAACGGCAGCGTGCGCACCTATTCCTATTTTGCGCTCAATCGTGAGGTCAACCAATTCGCCAATGTGCTCAAGGCCATGGGGGTGAAGAAGGGCGATCGCGTGACGATCTACATGCCGCGCATCCCAGAGATTGTCATTGCCATGCTGGCCTGCGCCAAGATCGGCGCAGTTCATTCCGTGGTCTACGGCGGTTTCAGCGTCGACGCGCTGCAAGGTCGCATCGAGGATTCCGAATCGAAGGTGGCGATCACAGCAGACGGCGGGTGGATGAACGGCAAGGTCGTCGAACTCAAGAAGACGATGGATGAGGCGGTCAAACATTGCCCGACGATTGAGACGGTGCTCGTGGTACAGCGCACCGGCCATCAGGTCAACATGGAAACCGGTCGCGACTACTGGTACCATGACTTGATGAAGCTGCCAATCGCCAGCCCCAAATGCGCCACTGAGGTCATGGACGCAGATGATCCGCTCTACATGCTCTACACCTCCGGCACGACGGGCCGGCCCAAAGCCATTTTGCACGTGCATGGCGGGTACATGGTGGGCATCTACGCCACGCTCAAATATGTTTTTGACTTACGCGATGACGATCGCTGGTGGTGCGCTGCAGACCCGGGGTGGGTCACCGGTCATTCCTACATCGTCTACGCGCCGCTGATTATGGGCGCAACGTCGTTCATGTACGAAGGCGCGCCGACCTATCCCTACCCCAACCGTTGGTGGTCGCTCATCGAGAAGTATGGCATCAATGTTCTCTACACCGCGCCGACTGCGATCCGGGGTCTGATGCGCTTCGGCGAATCATGGCCGCACCGGCATGACCTGTCATCGCTGCGCCTGCTCGGCTCCGTCGGCGAGCCAATCAACCCGGAGGCCTGGCGCTGGTATCATCGCGTCATCGGCGCCGAGCGCTGCCCGATCATGGACACCTGGTGGCAGACCGAAACCGGCATGTTCATGATTACGCCAACGCCGGTCGTGCCGCTCAAACCGGGCAGCGGCACACGGCCTTTCTTTGGGCAAGAGGCTGAGATCCTGGATGAGGCCGGCAATCCGGTAGGCGTTGACGAAGAAGGCTATCTGGTGCTCACGAAGCCGTGGCCGGCCATGATGCGCACCATCTACAAAGACCCCGACCGTTACGTGCGCCAGTACTGGAGCAAGTATCCGGGCAAATACCTGGCTGGCGATTCAGCGCGCCGCGACAAGGACGGCTATTTCTGGATCATTGGCCGTGTGGACGACGTGATCAAGGTTTCCGGCTATCGGCTGGGCACGGCTGAAATCGAAAGCGCGCTCGTGTCGCACCCGGCCGTGGCCGAAGCCGCGGCAATCGGCCTGGCGCATGAAATCAAAGGTCAGGCTATTCACGCCTTCTGCATCTTGCGCGAGGGTTATCAGCCCAGCCCGGCCTTGGCCGATGAGCTGCGCGTGCACGTGGGGCAGCACCTCGGCCCGATTGCCAAGCCCGAAGCGGTCAACTTCGTGGACAAATTGCCCAAGACGCGCTCCGGCAAGATCATGCGCCGCGTGCTCAAAGCGCGCGCCCAGGGTCTGCCCGAAGGCGACGTCAGTACATTGGAAGAGTAAACCGGTGCGTCTCCGGCATGACATTTGGTCGTCATGCCGGAGACATCGCCGTTCTCACAGGTCACGTCGCCGGTGTGACAACGCCCGTCATGCCGAGCCAATGACCCGCGGCTCAGGTGACAAGATCAGCCAGCAGAGCAGCGGCCGCGGCCCCCGGGTCATCGCCCTGATAGGCGCCGGCGATCAGGCCAGTGCCGTCAATGACCACGAAGGCCGGCTGCTTGTTGACGGCCTTCACGCCGAAGGTTTTCAGCAGCTCGCCTTTCCAGTCGGGCAGAATGACGACGTACGCGGCCGGATCGCTGCCCTCGGCCAGCCTGGCCGCCGACTTCTGGTATGACTCTTTGAGCAAGTTCTCAGCCATGCCTTTCAATATGATCGGCACCGGCGATAAATCCACCACGGTGACGATCAACACTTCTGCTGCGCTCGGGTATTTCTCGCGAATGGCTTTGATGATGCCGCGTCCGTCGCGCTGCGTGTCCTGGTTGACAAAAATCAGCACCGAGACATGACCCGCCAGCGCCTCTGCGCTGATTTCGCGCCCCGAACCAATGGCCTTCATCTTGAACTTGGGCGCCGGCTGCCCGGCTCGCACAAACTCTGTTCCCATGTTATGAACTCCTCCTTGAAATCTTCGGTTTCCGGTCATAGGCTAGCGATCAGAGATCAGGTGTTCATGGAAGGCGAACGATCTCCGGTCTGCGATCTCTGATCTCAATCCAATGCGTCCGCCAGCACCTCAACCACATGCCGCGCCCGCCGACCGCCGAAATGCGCGATCTGCTCCCGGCAAGAAACACCGTCGGCCACAATTTGCGCGTGCGGCGCGGTCTGAATAGCCGGCAGCAGGCGGTCCTCGGCGATCTTCTGGCTGATCGCATAATGCTCGGTTTCGTAGCCAAACGAGCCAGCCATGCCGCAGCAGCCGGCCTCGATTTCGCTCACCTGGCGCCCCGGCAGCATGCGTAGCAGCGCCAGGGCCGGGCCGACGCCCACAAGCGCCTTTTGATGACAGTGGCCATGCAGCAGTAGCTGCTCGCTGCCGGGTTTGAACCGCAGGTGCACGCGGCCGGCGCGACATTCCTGATCCAAAAACTCCTCAATCGTGAAGCTGCGCGCGGCCAGCGCTTGGGCCTGTTGATTTCCCGGCAGCAAGCCCAGGTATTCATCGCGGAAACTCAGGACGCAGCTCGGCTCCAGCCCCAGAACCGGCATTCCCTGCGCGACGTAGGGCGCCAGCACTTCGACATTGTGATGCGCCAGGCGCCGCGCCGCGGCCAGCAGTCCCTTCGAGAGCAGCGGGCGGCCGCAGCACCGTCGCTGCGGTGCGATTAACACCTGGTAGCCGGTCGCTTCCAGCAGACGAACCGCGGCCTGACCGACGGACGGGTGGTTGTATTCAACCCAGGTGTCGTGAAAGAGCAGCACCGGGCCGTTGGCGCCAGGGCGGAGCGGTGCGGTGCGCTGCATGAACCAGGCGCTGAAAGTCTGGTGTGCCAGGGATGGCAGCGCGCGCGCCGGATGAACTCCCAATGCCGTCAGAGCGCGACGCGCGAGAGACGTCTGCAGAACCAGGTTCGCCAGGGGCGCGATCGGCGCGGCCAGTGCGTTCAGCCGGGCCATGTGCCCAAAAATCCGGCTGCGCAGAGGGACGCCGTGCGCATCCTGAACGTGCGCCAGGTATTCCGTCTTGAGGCGCGCCATGTCCACGCTGCTCGGACACTCGGTCTTGCACGCCTTGCAGCCCAGGCAAAGGTCCATGACTGCATGCAGCTCGGCGCCGGTCAGCGCCAGCGCGGACGGGCGTCCGCTGAGCGCGGCGCGCAGGGCATTGGCGCGGCCACGCGTTGAATCTTGCTCCTCACGGGTTGCTTGAAACGAGGGGCACATCGTACCCGCGCCGAGCTTGCGACAAACGCCGGCGCCATTGCACATTTCCACAGCGCCGACAAAGCCGCCGTCCGCGCCAAAATCGAAATAGGTGCGCAGTTCCAGCGTGCGATATGTGGGACCGTAGCGCAGGTCGGCGCGCGGATCAGGGCCATGCACTTTTTTGCCTGGATTGAGCACATGGCCAGGGTCAAAAATCGCCTTGAGATCACACATGGCGGCGTACAGGCGTGGGCCAAAGAGGCGCGCGTTGACGTGCGAATGGGCGATGCCATCCCCATGTTCGCCAGTCATCACCCCGCCATAACGCAGAGCCAACTCGCACGCGCCTTCCGCCAGGTCTGCCATCATTTCCACGCCGGGGCCGGTTTTCAGATTGACCAGGGGCCGGATGTGCAGACAGCCCGCGCTGGCGTGCGCGTAGAAGCCGCCGCGGGTGTTGTGGCGCTTGAGCAGATCGAGCACATCGGCCACGTAGCGCGGCAGGTTGGCGACAGGCACCGAAACATCCTCGATGCAGGGAATCGGCTTAACATCGCCGCGCATACTCATCAGGATGCCCAGGCCCACCTTGCGCACATCCCAGACCGTGGCCTGCGCGGCCTGATCCAGCACGCGCAGCGGCGGGCGCGGCCAGCCGGCCTGGCGGAGCACAAACGCCAGGCGGTCGAGATGCGCGCTCAACTCGGCCTCGCTGGCGCCGGTAAATTCAACGGCCAGCAGCGCGGCCGGCGTCCCATCCACGAAGAACATCTTGCCGGCCGTGCCGGGCTGCTGGCGCGCCAGGCCAATGAGCATCTCATCCATTAGTTCGACGGCCGACGGCTGGCAGGCCAGGATCACATTGGTCGCCTCCAGGGCGGCCAGGAGATCATCAAACTGACAGATTGCCAGGGCTGTGCGCTTTGGGCGCGGCACCACCGCCAGGGTGACGCTGGTCAAGACGGCCAGCGTGCCTTCGGATCCGGCCAGGAGCGGCGCCAACCCTTGCGGCCGCGTGGCGTAGGTGGGATGGCGACCTGGGGCATCAGGCAAGAGGTAGGTCAGGCCGTAGCCGCTGGAACGGCGCCAGTGCGCAGGAAAATGATCCTGAATATCGCGGCCGTAGGTTTGCAGCAGCCGCGCCACGCCGGCATAGATCGCGGCCGCGTGCGAATCTCCGGCGGCGCGGCCGGTCCAGGCTGGATCGGTGGGTGACAGGGTGTCGAAGCGCGCGCGGCTGCCATCGGCTAGAACGACGTCGGCCGCCAGCACCTGATCGGCGAACATCCCATAAAGGATGGAATGGGCGCCGGTGGCGTTGTTGGCCAGGCTGCCGCCCACGGTTGCGCGTTCAGCGCTGGCCGGGTCTGGCCCGAGCATCAAGTCAAAAGGCCGCA
This sequence comes from uncultured Anaerolineae bacterium, assembly GCA_964513955.1. Taxonomy (GTDB): domain Bacteria; phylum Chloroflexota; class Anaerolineae; order SSC4; family Amarolineaceae; genus Amarolinea. The sequence continues at coordinate 24,800 of CAZEPA010000001.1, forward strand.
GCGCGCGGTTCAAGCTGTTGATGACAACGCCGGGCTGTACGCGTACCCAACGCTCTTCCGCGTGGATGGCTTCGATTTTGTCGAGGTAAGTTGAGCAATCGAGGATGACCGCACGGCCGATGGCCTGGCCGGAAAGTGAGCTGCCGGCGCCGCGTGCCAGCACCGGCACGCCGGCCTGCGCGCAGATGGCGACCGCCGCCGCGATGTCATCTACCGTGCGCGGAATGACGACGCCCAGGGGTTCGATCTGGTAATTGCTGGCATCGGTGCTGTAAAGCATCCGACTGGTGGTATCGAAACGCACGGCGCCAGTCACGGCCTGACGAAGGGTGTTGACGAGATCGGTCGGGACCGCAGGCGCAGCCGCAAGACTCATGACAGATTCTCCGACGACAGGTTCATGAGATGATTGTAACATGAGAGTGCGGAGATGACCAGACGTCAGGCCGTTGCGGGTGCAATTGCCAAGCCTAAGCACGTTTGCTATAATCAAACGGTGCACCCCGCCCGTAGAAGTCATGAAGGCAAAGGAGCAAGTTCAACCAATCATGGAAGTCAAAACCATCGGCGTCATTGGCTGTGGTCTCATGGGTTCGGGTATTGCTGAAGTAGCAGCCAAGAGCGGCTTTCAGGTGTTGATACGCGAGCAAACTGACAAGTTACTCAAGACACGCATGCAACGCATCGAGCAATCCCTGGAACGAGCGGTTGGCAAGGGCAAGCTGAGCGCTGACGAAAAAGCGGCGGCGCAGGCCAATATGTCGGGCGCTGTGGGCCTGGACGACAGCCTGGCTGTTTGCGACCTGGTGATTGAGGCCGTCACTGAGGACATGGACCTAAAACAAGAGATCTTTCGGGCGCTGGACGGCATCTGCCCGGCTTCGACGATCCTTGCCAGTAACACGTCCTCCATTTCTGTGATTGACCTGGCTGCGGCGACGCGGCGCCCCACACAGGTGCTCGGCATGCACTTCTTCAACCCCGTGCCTGTCATGCCGCTGCTTGAGCTGGTGCGCACTGTGCAGACAGATGATGCCACGCTAGAGGTGGCGCGCGCCGTAGGCGAACGCATGGGCAAAAAGATGATCGTGGCCAAAGACGCGCCAGGCTTCGTCGTCAATCGCCTGCTCATCCCGTATTTGTTGGATGGCATTCGCGTGTATGAGCAGGGCCTGGCCAGCCGCGAAGATATTGATAATGGCATGATGATGGGCGCCAACCACCCGATGGGGCCGCTTACGCTCTCCGATTTCGTCGGCCTGGATACGACACTCTTCGTGGCCGATGTGCTGTTCGAAGAACTGGGCGAAACGCGCTTCAAGGCGCCCACGCTGCTGCGGCGCCTGGTCAGCGCCGGGCACCTGGGCCGCAAGAGCGGTCGTGGATTCTATGAGTACAGTTCATCCCGGTGACGCCGGATGGCCGGCGGCCCGCGCCATGTGCCCAGTAACAGCGCAGACGTCAGCGGCGTCATGCTGAAAGCAGACGGGCGCTGATTCCCGCGTGGCGCCGATACTTGACTGATGGAGGACAATGATGCGACGATTTGCCGTGGTAGCCGTGGTGCTTTGTCTGCTGGCCGCCGTGATAACCGCTGCCAGCGCGGCTGGCGGCGCGCCAAGCGCAGCCAGTATCAGCCTGACGCCGAACCCCTTGACGCTTGCCGTCAACAATACCGGCAGCGTCAATGTTCAAATCAGCAATGCTCAAAACCTGGGCGCGTTTGAATTCATCATCGCCTTCGATCCGGCCGTGGTGAACGCGGTGGCTAACGGCGTGACTCTCGGTCCTATGCTCACCGGCAGTAGCACCTACTCGGCTAACTTGCTCGGCCCCCTGATCAACAACACAACCGGCACCGTGCGCTTTGCGGCCTACACCCTGGGCACGGGCGCTGGGCCAAACGGCAGCGGCATTCTGGCCAGCGTGCAGTTCAAGGGCATGCAGGCCGGCACGAGCAGCCTGAACTTCAGCAAAGTCCGCATCACTGACCGCGCCGCGGTCGTAGATGGCGACGCTACGGCGATCAACGGCTCGATTATCGTCGGCTCTGGTTCCGGTCCGCGCCTCTGGCTGCCCACCGTGCGTAGGTAAACGCCAGACAAACGAAAACCTATGACTTCTTGAACGTCCTTGGCCTTGACGCCAGGGACGTTTCTTTTTCTGACAGACACGCGGCGCGGCTGATCTCGGCGCGCGCGTCGCGGAGGTTGCGCGGATTTGACAGGTATGTAGAATGTATGTATAATGTTTGCATAATGAAAATCCAAAAAATAACGGCGTGAATAGGAAGGCAAGGGCATGACAATCGCATCCGCAAACCTGGTTTTGAGTGGTACGCCCCAGAGTCGGGCGTCCTATGAATTGCCTGAACAAGGTTCATCCATTACCGAATGGGTGGCGCGACGCTTGCACAAAACAGAATTACTGACAGCCCTGACTGCGCAGTTGCCCCATGCCGCCGCCGCAGCCCTGGCGCACTTCGGTCTCTATGCCGCCGCAGCCTCATCAAGCTACGGGCCGGCCCGCTACCAACCGCGTTTCGATGCGATAGGGCGAACGGTGGACTTGTTCGACCCAGCGACCGGCGCATTGACGCACGTGGTCTTCGAAAGCAACACGCCCTATCTACGCTTTGGCTATCGAATCACTCTGGAAGGCGTCGGCGAAATCAGCGGGCATGAGGAGATTACCGGAACAACCGTGGGATTGCGCGGTCTGGGCATGCCAGCGCCTTCGGTGTTCCATTTTGCCAGCGCAGACGGCGCCTACCAGGCTGATGCCGTTGGCATCATCACCAGCGAATTGGCGCCGCGCATTGGCGCCTGGCGGATCCGCGCGCATGGGAGTCTAAAGCTGCGCGACACACAGGGGAATGAAGGCGAAGTCAAACTCGATCGCGAGGGACAGGTTCAGTCAGAGGCGCGCGGGCAGGACGGAAAAACACTCAGGCTGCACCTGGCGTTGGCCTAGGCTTCGTTGCAGACACGATCTCTCGGGATAATTTGAGGATAAGAATGCAAAAACGATTGGACGTGGGCGATTTGGCGCCCGATGTGACCGTGCAAACCACGAGCGGCGCGTCCGTTAATCTCTCCACGCTGTGGCAAGAAGGACCGGTCGTCTTGGCCTTTTTGCGCCATTTTGGCTGACCGTTCTGTCGCCTCATGCTCACCAGGTTGGTTGAGCTTCAGCCAGAATTGACAAAGCGTGGTGTGACGTTGGCTGCGGTCACGATGGGCGAACCGGAGGAAGCAGCCGAGTTTGGGGCCGCGCGTGCGCCAGCCGTGGTCATGCTGTCGGACCCGCAGCAAGAGGCCTATCGAACGTATGGCCTGGGCCGCGCCGGGCTCCTGGAAACGATGGGGCCTGGGGTATGGGCCAGCGGTGTGGACCTGGTGGTTGGCGGGCATGTCGGCGGCGCGCCCGTGGGGGATGTGCGGCAAATGCCGGGCGTCTTCATCGTCGGCCCGGATGGGCGCCTGTTACTGGCATACTACAGCAAACACATTGGCGATCATCCCAAGCCGCAGCAAATCCTGACGTCCCTCGATACAGCCAGGGTCAATGCTTGAAAAATGACCGCCGAGCGTGTGTGACGCTCGGCGGTCATTTTACTGGATCACTACCCCGTTGCCCGCTGGATCGTGTAAGAAAAGACCCTCCGGCCGTTCGGAAAACTCAATCTGCTGCTCCGCGAGACGGGCGGCGACACGCTGGCGTTGAACCGCGTCGGACAGGTTGATCGTGAAGTAACGCAATCCAATCGTGTCCAGCGGGGGCGGCGCCGCGCCCAGGCTGTTCCATGTGTTCATTCCCAGGTGATGATGGTAACCGCCGACGGACGTAAACAGGGCGCTGGGGCCATAGCGCTGCGTCAGGTCAAAACCGAGCACGCCGCAATAGAAAGCCTCGGCCTGGCGAATATCATTCACCTGCAGATGGACATGTCCGATGTGCGTGCCTGCCGCCAGCCCTTTCCAACGCGGGTTGTCTTTTTTCAGTAGAGCCAGCAGTCCTTCCATATCGAGTGGGTCAGTCGTCATTTGCACCTGTTGGCCGATGTACGGCCATTGCTCGCGCGGGCGGTCGGCGTAGATTTCCAGGCCATTGCCATCTGGATCGGCCAGATAGAGCGCTTCGCTGACCAGGTGATCGGCCGCTCCTTGCAGCGGGTAATCAGATTCAAACAGACGCATCAGCGTGCGCGCCAGGTCGAGCCGGCTAGGCGTCAGGATGGCCGCGTGGAATAATCCCGTGGTGCGCGGCGAACGCTTGTGCGCCAGGCGGTTGGCCGTCAAGCGAAACAGAGGAACGCCATCCACGGCCAACGTCAGATCGGCATCCTCCGCGGGCAGCGCCTCCATCCCTAAAATATCGCGGTAAAGATACAACGTCCGTTCAAGGGACTGAACGGTTAGCGCCACCGGGCCTACGGTGGCGGCAGGGTCAAGGGCAAATTCGCGCATAACTCGATTCCTGTGGCAAAATGATGGCGCCTCTACGCGCATGGGTAGAACGCATTGTCGCTCTCGGAGCGGGCATGGTCAAGTAGATTTTGCCCAATTAGGGGCCGAAAAGGATCAATATGGACGATGGAGTGGTTCTCTGGCTGCAAGGATTGTCGTCTGCAGAAACCAAGGCGCTGATGGCAACCCTGACCGGCGGCGCGTGGTGGACAACAAAAGGCGCCGCGGTATGTGCACTGACGCCGCAGCCGGGCGAACACCTGTCTGCTTGCGTGAGTCGGGCGCTGAACATGGCCGTGACGGCAAGTCAGCGCCAGGCGGCTGTGGGGCTTGCCGTTGGCCCGCTGCCAGTAGACGGCTGTACCAACCCTACCCTGGAAAGGGCGCGCCGCGCCGCCGGGTTGGCGGCGGCCGGCAGCGTCATCCTGGCCTGGGGCAGCCAAGCCTACCTGACGGGGGAGTTCGAGAGTGTCAGCACCGGCTTTGTCAAACTGCTCGGTCGAGTCGAGTGAGCGGGCGCGCTAGCCTTACATACCGATGGCAAACATACGCTCCAGGTCATATTGCGAATAAGCCCGAAACGCAATCAGGGTTTCTGTGCTCTGAATGTAATTCAGCCTGAGCATGTGATCGGTGACGAGGTCGGCGATCGCATCGTTGTCCCTCACGCGCGCGACGGCGACCAGGTCGAACCGCCCACCTACCGAATAGACCTCAGTGACGCCCGGCAGCGTCAATAACTGCGCGGCCACATCGTTGACGCGACCGTGCTCCACGTTGATAAGAACAATGGCTGTAACCATGACTTCCTTTCTTGCGCCACGGCGTGATAGAACACGCAACCGGCGGCGGCCACGTGATTATACCACAAATTGGAAGATGAGCTACATCATTAGGGGCGGTTAAGTCGGAAACTTGTCCGGTTTGGAATAGTTCGATATGTTACTAATCATTCTTTTCACGTTGATTCTCTTTGTAAAGGAGCCATGAATCGCAATCCATCATTTCAACCGGACGATCTCAATTTTCGCCAACTGATGCATCAGCACGGTATCGAAACGATTGGCGGTGTACAACTGCTGCGCGCCGTGCGTATCGTCAACAATCTGTACGATGTCGTTTTTTCCGAGCGTTTGCGCGACGACCAACTCTCTGGCCCACGCTGGGGGGTGTTGATGCACCTCTACGCGGAGGAGATGAATGGCAACACCAATGGGTTGTCGCCTTCCGTGCTGAGCAGGCACCAGTCCGTTAGTAAAAACACGGTCAGTTCTTTGCTGCGTGGGCTCGAGGAACAGGGCTTTATTGAACGCCAGCTTGACCAGCATGATCGGCGCTCATTTACCATTCGCTTGACCGAGCTGGCGCGCGCGCAGGTTCGAGAGAGCGCGCCGGCTCATGTCGCTTTTCTCAATCAGTTGTGCGCCGATCTAAGTGCGCAAGAAACAGAAACCTTGTTAGGGCTGTTGATGCGCCTGCGGCGATCACTTCTGAACCAGGCCGCCGGCGCCTGTGATAACGACGGCTTAGTGAGCAACCCACCCGCGGAAACGCAATCCACCAGATTGCACCCTGCAGGCTAGAAGGAGATTTGTGTGCAAACACGACTTGCCAAAAGACACAAGCAGCGGATGGACATGCCGGCCAAAGGGGGATTGGGCCGCGCCATCAGATACCTGGGACACTACAAGCGCCTGACCGCGCTGGCTTATCTGTTCCTCTTCATTTCAACCGGCGCCCAACTGGCCGTCCCCCAACTGGTGCAAAACATCATTGACGCCGTCACCAAGGGCCTGATCGCCAAGCAATTGGCGCAGGTGCCGGCGGCGTTCCTCAGCACCGCCTTACAGCGCCTCGGCTGGACGCCCGACCAGTTGACTACTTACCGCGAGGGCGGCGAGCAAGTGCTCATCAACGCCATTGTGCTCATCGTCGCCTTTGCGGTCATGCGCGGGATGTTCGCCTTTGCGCAGGCCTATACGTCAGAGCGGGTGTCGCAGAGTATTGCCTTTGATTTCCGTAATGATCTCTACGCCAAGATTCAGCGCCTGTCGTTCAGCTACCATGACCGTAACCAAACCGGTCAGTTGATGATTCGCGCCACGGATGACGTGGAAAAAGTGCGCCTCTTCATTGGGCAGGGTCTTCTGCTCGCACTTCAAGCATTCGTCTTGCTCGCCGCGACCTTGATCATTCTGGCGACAACCAACCTCAGCCTGACGCTGATCGTGCTGCCGGTG
>CAZEPA010000002.1:0-27254 GCA_964513955.1 uncultured Anaerolineae bacterium
CCGCCAGGCAGCAGCAGCGCATCGTACTTCTCCAGGTCTTTCCAGCACTCGGCGCGCTTGTTATAGTACGCCTCGAGCTCGTGCCCGAAGCTGGGGCTGTTGAAATACGGCATTGCTGGGAACCAGGCGGACAGATTGATGGGGTTATTCAACAACCCCGACTCATGAATCTCTCGCGTCCTGGCGGCGTAGTGCTCATCGGTTACGACCTTATCCAGCGGCGGATCCAAATACCCTGGCTCCATGCTTGGGGGCAGCGCAGGCGGTTTCCTGCCCTTTGCCGTCATAAAGTCCATCTCATATCCGCGTGCGGCCAGCACATCGTAAGGGCCAACCAGCTCTTCACCCCAATAACCCCATTCAGACAAACCGACCAAGATCTTCTTCGACATGCGCGAATCTCCTTCGTTATTTTCGATCATCTTTATTGAGCACTTGGTCACCGACGCACGCGAGTGACCATTTCTTGACAAACCAAAACGAATCGCAGGCGCAAAAATAACCTCGACTGGCCTTCAGTCAATTTTTTCCGCGAGAAGCAACTGTCACACGACCTACATGCGCCAGATGCAAGGTGCGATATACTTTGTTTCTGTGCCATCATGGGGATGCTATTGACCGAGGGGAACCACTCAGGGGGCCGGGTTGACGGGGAGTAGTCGTTGAGCAGAGCCATGCTTGCCGTCGTGTAACAATAGTGTATCAAATCATCGTCAAGAGAACGTCAAAAAATAGGCTTAGACGGGATGAAACACCCGCCAAATGCGCCTGCCTTGATTAAACCTTTTTAATGCCATGTCTCATCTTGCACTTCATCTATTGGGATCGCTTCAGGTCAAGCTCAACCAAGAGCTTCTGATTCGCTTTGACTATGACAAATTGCGAGCGCTCCTGGCCTATATCGCTGTGGAGGCGCAGGAACCGCAGCGTCGCGACGCCCTGGCAGGTTTGTTGTGGCCCGAACGACCCGAAGATGCCGCGCGTCACAGCCTGCGGCAGGCGCTGTCCACTATGCGCCGTTTGCTTCAGGTAGATGCACACACGACGCCTTTGCTCAATGTAACGCGCGAGACGGTGCAGTTTTCCGATTCCAGCCAGGTCTGGCTCGACGCGCGTCTATTTGATTCGCTCCTTGACGCCTGTAACCATCATGACCACCTAAGCCTTGAAACCTGTACGACCTGCGTGGAGCGCTTGCAGCAAGCGGTTGATCTCTATCGCGGCGAGTTCCTCGAAGGCTTCTTTCTTGATGACAGTAGCGCGTTCGAGGAGTGGATGGAAAAGAAGCGCCGCCACTATCACCGGCGCATGCTAAGTGCGCTGCGCGCGCTGGCTGTGCACTATGAGCGACAGGGGCAATTTGAGCGCTCGCTTGCTCTGGCCTGGCGCGAACTGAGCATGGAGGCGTGGCGCGAAGAAGCGCACCGTCACATCATGCACGCGCTCGCTCGCAATGGACAGCGCGACGCGGCCCTGGCTCACTTCGAGCGGTGCCGCCAGGTCCTTCAAGTTGAACTCGGTGTGGCTCCCAGCAGAGAGACCGTAGCCTTGTATGAACGTATACGCGCCGAAGAATCTCCCAGCCAACGTCCCTGGGCTGGCCCTTTGTGGCCTATCTTCACCGGTCAACCGCTGATCCACGGTAGGCGCGCGGCGCCCACACAGCTCACCCCATTCGTCGGCCGCGCGCATGAATTGGCCCTACTGAGCGAGCGCATGCGAGAGCCGGCTTGTCGCTTGCTGACCCTCGTGGGGCCAGGCGGCGTCGGCAAGACACGCCTGGCGATCGAGCTGGCATCTCAACAAGCCTCATACTATCGAGATGGGGTCTTTGTCGCCGCCTTGTCGCCGCTTCAATCGCCCGCGCATTTGATGATGGCTCTGGCCGATGTGCTGCAGCTCGCCTTTTACGGCCGCGAAGCTCCTGAAACGCAACTCCTCAACTACTTGAGCGACAAGCAGATGCTTCTTGTCCTCGACAATTTCGAGCACCTGCTGGAGGCGGCTAGTTTCATTATCGAAATGCTGCTCGCCGCGCCGGAGCTGCGCATCATTGTCACCTCGCAAGCACGCCTGCAGCTGCAGGCGGAATGGATTTTCGATGTGGGCGGGATGCACGTACCGAGCGGCCACTTGAATGGCTCCACCCTGGATTCCGATGCGGTGCGCCTGTTCGTGGCGCGGGCATCCCAGATTCGCGCGGATTTTGCGCTCACCGATCAACTGAAAGCGCCGATCGTACGCATCTGCCGCCTGGTGCACGGAATTCCGTTAGGCATTGAGTTGGCCGCGGCCTGGGTGCGTGATTACTCCTGCACCGAGATCGCCGACCGCATCGAGCGCAGCCTTGATTTTCTGCACACCGCCATGCGCGATGTTCCCATCCGCCACCGCAGCCTGCGCGCCGTGTTTGATCATGCCTGGAAACTACTGACCCCCGAAGAGCAGCGCGTCTTGCGTCGCTTGGCGGTTTTCGACGGTGTCATCAGCGAACAGGCCGCGCTGTATGTGACCGGCGCAGCGCCTGCTGTGCTCACAGCCCTGACGGCCAAGTCGCTGCTTCACATAACCGGGCGCGACCGCTACGCGATGCACCAGTTGATTCGTTACTACGCCCAAGAGAAGTTCACCGAGGCCGGGGACGAAAAAGACATGATGCGCGAACGATACGCAGCCCATATGGCGCGCTTTATGGTCAAACAAGAACCACTGCTCCTCGGAGCGCATCAAAAGCAGGCAATGGAGGACATTAGCGCTGAACTAGACAACGTACGCGCCATGTGGCGCTGGGCCATTGCCGGGCGTCGTTATAAAATGGTAGAACAGGTGCTTGAAAGCCTGTACCGTTTCTTTGAAATGCGAGGTTGGTTTGTACGCGGTAGTGAACTGTTAGAAGAGGCCATTCATGCCTGGAGCAGCGGCGCCGCGACCGCCGCCCAGGCCGAGGTGGCGCTCCTCGTGGGCCGACTGCAAATTCGCTTGGGAATTCTCTCGGGACATCTCGCTCACTATGCTCGTGCGCACACGCTGCTGGAATCGGGGCTTATGGTCGTCCGCCAGGCAAACCACAAACGTGAGGTGACGATCGCCCTTGCCAACCTCGGCCACGTGGTGGGCGCCAGCGGCGACTTGGCGGCCGCCATTCATCTGCTGGATGAAAGCCTGGCGGTTGCCCCAACCGTCGGCGATCAGTCTTGTCTCGCCGTCGCCCTGTATCATCGGGGCGTTGCCGCGCACGTCGAAGGCGACGACGTGACGGCCGAAGAAATGCTGCGGCGCTGCCTGAAAATCCGGCAAGAGACTGGCGATTTGCAGGGCGTTGCCGCAGCGCTGGTCGCGCTCGGTCGTCTGTACGCCGACCAGGGCAATTTTGTCGCTGCGCGTCAACGCCTCAACGAGAACCTGTTGGTGAGTCGCGAGCTCGGCAACCTGCATGAGACGACCACGGCTCTCGATCAGTTAGGCTCGTTGGCGGTCTCGTCAGGCGATTATGCCGCCGCGGCCACCTACTATCGCGAGAGTTTGACGGTGGCGCGCCAGATTGGGAAACGGGCCGTGATGGTGCTGGCGTTGTCTGGGCTGGGTGAGGTCGCCTGCGCACAGCAAGAATTCGATCGCGCTTATGCTTTCATGCAGACCGCGCTGCGACTTGGCCTTGAAATTCGGGCCATGCCTCACGTTCTCTCGACCCTGACTGGCCTGGCAAACGTGGCTTTGCAGCGCGGCGCGCTCGAACAGGCCGTTGAGTGGGTGACGTTTCCCCTTCACCATCGCGCCAGCACGCCTTCGACAAGAGCCAGGGCGGCCAGCCTGCTGGCAGAGTTAACCACCAGGCTGGCGCCGGAAACGGTAGAGGCTTGTGAAGCGCGCACCCATCAACGCGGCCTGTCCTCGTTGGTGGCCGCCATTTTGGCCGAACCAAAGGAGTGACAAAAAAGCCCTGGCGGCGGCCGCCACCAGGACCAGCTTTGTTCGCCGGACTTGCGGACGCAAGCGATTGAAACCGCGCTGGATCGGCGCCCCGCCGGGCGTCCGTCCGCGTGGACATGACGCGTCCGCACACTTGGACAGCCTGGCGGTGTGCGGTATAATCCCCCAAACAAAACAAGTGTTCGCTTTGCGCTTTGCGCTTTGCACTTTGCGCTTTGATTGGTGACAACCATGCCTGATTTCAAAGTTGTTTCTGATTTCCAACCGACCGGCGATCAACCGAAAGCCATTCAGAGCCTGGTAACGGGCCTGCGTGAGGGGTTTCAGCATCAGACGCTGCTCGGCGCCACCGGCACCGGCAAAACCGCCGTCATGGCCTGGGTGATCGAACAGGTGCAGCGGCCTACGCTGGTGATGGCGCACAACAAGACCCTGGCGGCGCAGCTCTACAGCGAGTTGAAAGAACTGCTGCCCCAAAACTCGGTCGAATACTTCGTCTCCTATTACGACTACTATCAGCCAGAGGCGTACGCGCCCAAAACTGACACCTACATCGAAAAAGATGCGCAGATCAACGAAGAAATTGACCGCCTGCGTCTGGCCGCTACGTCAGCCCTTCTCAGCCGTCGCGATGTCGTGATTGTGGCCTCTGTCTCGGCCATCTACGGCCTGGGCAGCCCAGAGGATTACGGCCGCGCGGTGGTCAATCTGCGCGCCGGCGCCACCGTGCGCCGCGACACGGTGCTGCGCGAGCTGGTCAGCATTTACTACGATCGCAACGATGGCACGCTGCAGCGCGGCAAATTTCGCGTGCGCGGCGATACGCTGGAGGTTCTGCCCGCGTATGGCGAGCAGGCCTTCCGCATCGAGTTCTGGGGCGATCAAATCGAGCGCATCACGGAGGTGGATGCACTGACCGGAGAGGTGCTGGCAGAACACCAGGCCGTGGACATCTATCCCGCCAAGCACTTCATCACGCCGCAGGACAAGCTCGTGGAGGCGCTGCAGGACATCGAAGCCGAGTTGGAAGCACAGCTCAAGCAGTTCCGCGCTGACGGCAAACTGCTGGAAGCACAGCGCCTGGAACAGCGCACCCGCTACGACCTGGAAATGATGCGCGAAGTCGGCTTCTGCTCCGGCATCGAGAATTACAGCCGGCCTCTGGCCCGGCGCCCAGCCGGCGCTCGCCCCTGGACCTTGCTGGATTACTTCCCGGCCGATTGGCTGCTGGTGGTGGATGAGAGCCACATGACGATCCCGCAGATTTCGGGCATGTACCGGGGCGACCGCAACCGCAAGGAAGTGCTTGTTCAATACGGCTTCCGCCTGCCCAGCGCGCTGGACAACCGCCCGCTGACCTTCGAGGAGTTCGAGTCGCTGATCAACCAGGTGATCTACACCAGCGCCACGCCTGGCCCCTACGAGCGCGGCCATGCGAGCCAGATCGTCGAACAGATCATTCGCCCCACGGGCCTGGTGGATCCGCAGGTGATTGTACGGCCAACCAAAGGCCAGATTGATGATCTGATCCGGGAGATTCGCCTGCGCACGGCGCGGGGCGAGCGCGTCCTCGTCACCACCTTGACCAAGCGCATGGCCGAGGACCTGGCCGACTATCTGCGTGAGATCAACATTAAGGTGCACTACCTGCACTCGGACATTGACACCCTGGAGCGCATCGAGATTCTGCGCGATCTACGCCTGGGCGTACACGACGTAGTGGTCGGCATCAACCTGCTGCGCGAGGGCCTTGACCTGCCCGAAGTGTCGTTGGTGGCCGTGTTGGACGCGGACAAAGAAGGTTTTCTGCGCTCGGAATCGGCGCTGATCCAGACGGTTGGGCGCGCGGCGCGCCATGTGAACGGCACGGCCATCTTCTACGCGGATCGAGTGACCGATTCGATGCGCAAGGCGATGGACGAGACCAATCGGCGCCGTGAGATTCAACTGGCGCACAACAAAGCGCACGGCATCGAGCCGCGCAGCATCAGCAAATCGGTGCGCGATTTGACGCAGCGCGTGGCCGGCGCCAGGGCCGTGGCCGAAGAACGGCCGGTCTATCAGGTGGGCGGTGAGGATGGTGCGCCTACCAGGTCGCTGTCCCTGGCCGCGCTGCCCAAAGACGAAGCCGCGCGCATCATCAAGCTGCTGGAGAAAGAAATGAAAACCGCCGCCCAATCGCTGGAGTTTGAAAAAGCCGCGCAGCTGCGCGACCAGATCATCGAGCTACGGCGCGCGATGGAGGGCATGGACGATTCACCGTTGTGGGAAAAGATTCGCAAGTTCGAGAAGGGCGGCAAGTAGCTTAGACTTCCGAGGTCTCCCAGACTTCGGAAGTCTGTCGTTCTTTCATCATGTCATCCCACGCGCGGCGCCGGGCCAACGAGTTGGGATTCCAGAGATACTCCGCCGGCGCATCCCCGCGGTAGAGCAGCCGCGAAACCAGGAAACGATTCAGATCCAAAAGCGTGACCAGGACGACGATCGTGCCGCCGCTCAGAAAGATGGCGAAACCGATGCCGATCCACAGCGCCATCGGGCCGGCCTGGCCGCCCAACGCTCGCGCCAGGCGAATGCAGATCGCGTAGATCAACCAGGCGGCGACAAAAACCGCCGGAATGAAAAACTGAACGAGCGCGGTGATCGCCAGCGCGTTCGATCCCTGGCTTGGCACAACCACATTCACGAAAGTCGCCAGCAGAAATCCCCACGCGGTCAGTTCGACCAACTCTAGCGCATACAGGTTGCCTCGCAGCCGCTCGATCAGCGTTGCCAGCCGTTCTACCATCGTCAATTCCCTCGCCGCAAAGGTGACGTGATTCTACTACGGCCCCTCCTAAATCCCAAACCGCTGCGCCGATCCCGGACAACAACCCCTTCCCTGCAAACTCTCACCATGCCCACGGTCTCCGGTCTCTGATCTCCAGTCTGCGATCCCACAGTACCCTTTCAATTTTGGCTTAACCCTATGCATCGTGCTATGATGGTTCTGTGCCCAGATCATCATTCCTGAGGAGACTATGCCATCACTTCGGCTTGGACTCAATGTCGGTTACTCTGGCGCCAAGATCGAGCTGCCGCTGGAGATGATTCAAGAGGCCGATCGCTTAGGCGCGTACGTGGTGTGGACGGCGGAGTCCTACGGCTCTGACGCCGTCACACCCCTGGCCTGGATGGGCGCGCTGACCAGCCAAATTCACCTGGGTACGGCCATCTTGCAGATGCCAGCGCGAACCCCGGCTAACACGGCCATGACGGCAATGACGCTCGATCAACTCAGCGGCGGGCGCTTTCTGCTTGGCCTGGGGCTATCAGGCCCGCAGGTTGTAGAAGGCTGGCACGGCCAAGCCTACGGCAAACCGTTAGGCAAGACGCGGGAGTATGTCAGCATCGTGCGCCGCATTTTCGCGCGCGAGGCGCCGTTGGTCCACAACGGCGATTACTACCAGGTGCCGTATCAGGGCGCAGACGCCACCGGACTGGGCAAACCGCTGAAGAGCATTCTACACGGCCGCGCCGACATGCCGATCTACCTGGCGGCCATTGGCCCCAAGAACGTCGAACTGGCGGCTGAAATTGCCGACGGCTGGCTGCCCATCTTCTTCTCGCCGCGGCATTACGCGGAGACCTACCAGCCGCAGATCGAAGCCGGGTTTGCCAAAGCCGGCGGCGGCAAAAGTGTGGCGAATTTTGATATTGCCCCGTCGGTGCCGGTGTCGGTTGGCAAGGATGTCAACAACGCGCGCAACCTGGTCAAGCCGTTCCTGGCCCTGTACATCGGCGGCATGGGCGCGAAGGGCAAGAACTTCTACCACGACCTGGCCTGCCGCTACGGCTATACCGAAGCTGCGGATCGGATTCAGGATTTGTACCTGGCGGGTAAGAAATGGGAAGCGATGGCCGCCGTGCCTGATGAGCTGGTAGACGATGTCGCGCTGTGCGGCCCCAAGGAGCGCATCGCGGAGCGCCTGGAGCTTTGGCGCCGCAGCCCGATCACCACGCTCAATATCACCACTTTCAACATCGAAGGCCTACGGGTGATGGCCGAACTGCTGCTCTAGCCAATCCCCCTCGCAGGGCTGCGACCAGGCGACGCACTCAGAGGCGCGCAACGCCGTGACGAGTGAACGCTGCGATGTCCGCATGTCCCTGCGAGGGTTGAGCAGCCAAGAAATCAGCCAACCTTGCAAAGGCCCGGCGGGTAAGGATCCAGCGTGGCGACGGCCATCTCGGCTTGCCCGGCGACCGGTCGCGCCGCCAGCCTTCGCAAGGGGACGCCCCCCGTTCGTTTACGCGCCTCAGCTACAAGCTGCGCCCACGCAAGAAGTCCATCAGCAAGTCCCGCACCGTTTTGGCCCAGATGACGCTGTCACGTGACAGCCGCGGCCACTGCACCGCGGCCAAAAGCAGCAAGAAAACCAGCAAGGCCAGCCCCAACATGGGATAGTACCAAAGAACCAACACCGCCGCCGTGACGTCAATGAGGCGCAGGAAAAGAATGGTGATCGGCTTGCGACGCGCGCGCCAGGCGACGATCAAGGCCACCAACGTGTAGGCGGCGCCAGTCCACCAGGGCAAGAAACCGGCCAGCAGGATATAGATCAGTGTAGCCCAGGTGAAGATTACATCAATGGCAAAGTCGTGACGTCCCAGCCACGAAGGAAGGCGCTTGGGAATACGCCGCGCGATGAAGCCGTCAAGATTGTCGGTCGTCCACGCAACGATGACCAGGATCACCACGATGGGCGTAACCTGGCGGCCGTGGGTTGCGCCCAGGACGATCATGATCCCCGCTAACACCAAACGGCTTGCCGTGAGAAAATCTGGAATCCAATCTATCATAAGGCGTTGCTCGTGGGGGCAAACTGTCAGGTGGCTGCGGTTTGCCTGACAACGTTCTGTAAGGCAACGAAACCGGCTGCCTGTCATAATGAGGTTGCGAAACCCGAAGCAAGTTCCCTCTGTGTTCCGCGGACTGAATGATCCGAACGGGATGGAGGTTGATGTGATGTTCATCGTGCTTGTGGTCTGCGTGATGATGACCGTTGTGATGTTTACGGCCCTGGCAAACTGAGACTGCTGACCCGATGTGCGCCATTGCTGGTGTTACACCGGTATTTGCGGTTCTCCTAGCCACGCTTCGATAGGCGCGCGGCGGCAGAAGGCGCGGAACGCCGCCGCTTCAGCCAGAAGCGCATGCAGTTCAGCCTGGGCAATCGTGCGTTCACTTTCGCGCCGCGCGTCGCTCGCAGGTGCATCACGCAGGGCCGATTCAGCAGCCGGCGCCAGGCGCACCCGGTCGCTGGTCAACCAGGCCTGAATTTGCAGCCGACCAAAGAGCTCAAGCCAGGTCAAGCCCCGGCGCACGATCAGCTCACGTTGGCCGAGGCCGGCGGCCACAACCGGCACGTACATCTCACCGCTGCGGCGCGTCAACGCGAACTTCGCCATGCCGAGCAAGTTGCGCAGGAACAACTCCAGCCGATCCTCGGCCGTCGCCAAGTTGACGAGAGCGATTTGGGGAGGCGCCACGCGCTCAAGCACCCGTTCCAGTTCGGCCCGACCGGGCGGCGCGCTCCAGATGATCAACGACCGGCCGACGTCCAAACTGCGCCGGTCGCGCACAGGCCCTTCGAATGCCACATGCCCTTCGCCCCAAATCTGCCACTTTTCAGCGCTTGCCAGCAGGCCGCGCACGGCGGTCAGTGGATCAGGCAGCATGCGCAAATCGGTAATCGGCGCCTGTGCGCGTGCAACCTTCACCTCGACGGTCTCTGGACGGCGTAGTCGCACGGCGCGCACGACCAACTGTAGAGAGGTGTCGCCCCGAAACTCGTTCTGCGCCAGCGTGTATGCGATATCCAGGGCGCCCTCGGGCAGGTCAGCATCGGCGCCGCCCCACCACACGACATCCTGCACATGGCCTTGTCCATCGGCAATGGTCAGCTTGCGGTGCCGGCGATTGCGCCCGATCAGGCGATGGCTCTGCACCGTCACGTCAAAGGTTGCCAGTGTCACGGGCGGGTTGCCTTCGCCAAAAGGCGCCAGGCGATTCAGTTCTTGCACCAACGACAGCGATAGGTCTTGCAGTGGTAGAACCGCATCGAGCGACAGCGCATAGGCATCATCGGGCGTGGTGCGAATCGCGCCCACGGTGTTCGAAAGCGCGCGGCGCAGTTCGGGCACGCGCTCCAGGCGCACGGTCAAGCCGGCGGCGCCTGCGTGCCCACCGAAGCGCTCAAGCAGATGTGCGTTGGCCGCGATGGCTGCGCCCAGATCAATCCCTGGCACGCCGCGCGCCGAGCCGCGCGCCAATCCATCCTGGGTTTGCATCAACAGCAGCACGGGGCGCCGATACTGCTCGGCCAGGCGGTTGGCGACGATGCCGAGCACCCCGGGATGCCAATGCGGATTCAGCAGGAGCAGCATCTGCCCATCCAACAGCGACGGCTCACGTACGAGCATCTCTTGCGCAGCAGCCTCCACCTGATCGCACAGCAGCTTGCGCTGATTGTTCAGCCCTTCCAACTGGGCCGCCAGGATGCGCGCGGTCGTAGCGTCGGCGGTGGTCAAGAGGTCAACGGCCTGCGTGGCGTCGGCCAGGCGTCCCAGCGCGTTGAGCCGCGGGCCGAGCTGAAAGCCAATCGTTTCCGCATCGACGCGCGCGGGATCGAGATTGGCCTGCGTCATCAAGGCCTGCAATCCCAGGCGAGACGACTGGCGCAGCGCCAGGAGGCCGCGCTGCAACAGATAACGGGTGTCGCCTACCTGCCGCGCCACATCGGCCACGATCCCGAGGGCCACCAGGTCAAGCAGGCGCGCTTCATCGCCCGCGCGTCCTGCGCGGCCGTAAAGCGCCTGCATCAAAATAAACGCGACGCCAACGCCAGGCAGTTCGCGCAAGGGGTGCTGCCGCGCCAGCAGCTTGGGTTCGACCAGGGCCTCCACCTCCGGTAAATCGAGCGGAAGATCGTGATGATCGGTGACAATGACCTGAACGCCCCGCGCCCGCGCCAGGGCAAGGGCCTCATGCTCGGCAACGCCCGTGTCGCAGGTCAGGAGGACATCCACGCCGAGGGCCAGCAGGTTCTCCAGGGTTGGCAGCTTGATGCCATGGCCATCGCTGAGGCGATTGGGGATGAAAAAGTGAGGCGGTGCCCCCAGGTCGCGCAGACCGTCCACCAGCAGGGCGGTAGCCGTTTGACCATCTACGTCGAAATCACCCCATACGGCCAACCGCCGGCGCTGCCGGATGGCTTGCCAGAGGAGATCAGCGGCTGCGGTGACGCCGGGCAGGTCTGACGGCGGCGCAGGGGTATAGCGCCGCCAATCTAGAAACGCCGCGGCCGCAACCGGATCGGTCAGCCCGCGGCGGGCCAGGATATCGGCCACGAGGGGGTGTCCGCCGATGGCCGCGGCCAGCGCGGGGGGCGCCGTGGTTGTTGTTGGTTCAATCCAATGCAGTTGCGTCATGACAGCCGTCTCCCCCGTTATTTTAGCACGGACAGGAAAGACAGCCCAAAGTACACTGCGCAGACTGCCACGCGCGGCGGACAACAAAACACCGGCTTTGGCCGGGCGGGAGTTAGCCCCCGAACGCCAATACCGGTGTTTTGTCAGCCAAAAGATAGTGCGGAATCAGCCAGCGTCGCGCATCGTCAGAATAACCGGAACAGTCGCCAGAAGAATGCGCAGATCAAGCCAAAACGTCCGATTTTCGATGTATTCGATGTCCAGGCTGGCGCTTTTGTCGAAAGGCAAACTGCTGCGGCCATTGACCTGGGCCAGGCTGGTGAGGCCGGGCGTCACATCTAAGCGGCGCATGTGCCAGTCCTTGTAGTAGGCCAGTTCATAGGGCATAGGCGGCCGCGGACCAACGAGCGACATCTCGCCGCGCAGCACGTTGATCAACTGGGGCAGTTCATCCAGGCTGGTCTTGCGCAGGATGCGGCCAACCGGCGTCACGCCCTGTTTGATGACAGCCGGCTTGAAGATATGATTGCCGTTGTGGTCATCGGTGCCGTGCTCGTTGTCGCCATTCAGATACTGCTTGACGAACTCCTGGTGCGCGGCCAAGTGATTGACGCCGTTGTACATCGAGCGAAACTTGAAGAAAGGAAACGGCCTGCCGTTTTTCCCCGCGCGCGGGCTGACGAATATGACCGGGCCAGGCGAATCCAGCTTCACGGCCAACGCCAAAATGAGAAACAAGGGCGACAGGATGATCAAAAGCAGCGAGGCCACAACGAGATCAAAAGCGCGCTTGACAATCAAGTAAACCCGTTCATTCATCATTTTTTGCAGACGCCTCCGTTGAACCGCCTGCTCGTCATCCGTGAGGTCGAACAGCTCGAGCCAGCCAATGCGCTGGTTCCCCCTTCCTCGAATGCCTCCCTCGATCATGGAATAATCCTCCTCTAAAACATGGGCGTCCAATAGGTTATCACCAATTTAGGCCGCTGTGCGGCAACGGGAAATTGGGCGCTCGCCATTATAAATTCTACATTTGCATTTTCGCTGCCGGCGCCTGCCTTCAACGCCAGGCCATGATTGGTCTGGCGATTGACCTGCCAACGCCGCAGGACGTGTGTAATGTCTATCTCATACCAGCGCCCGACCGCTCTGATGGGCGTCGCCGCGGTCGGACCAAAATCACGATCTTGGCCAGGGGCATTGGCGCCAGGCGCTGTCCAGGGGACAGAACTGGTTGCCAGTTCCCAGGTTGCGGCCAATTCACTCCACGTCCGTTGCAACCCGTAGGCCTGCAGAACCATATCTGTCTGTAGGCTCCGCTCGACCACGTACACTTCTAGACTGGCTGAAACCACATACGCCGCGGCGGGGAGCGGCGCCAGGCCAAAGCGCAGCAGGGGCGTCTTTTCATCTGTTTGCGCACTGCGGTTCCAGCGCGCCAGCAAGGTGGTCGCGTTTCCCTGGGCCGTCGTTGGGAGCCAACTATCCAGCGTCGTGTCCTGCTGATCGCTAAATCCATTTCGCCCCCGCTGCAGCACCAACGTTTGCACCGGCGGCGTTGGCGTCGGGACCATCCGCCGTCCCACCAGGGGCAGCCGCCGCGGCCCTGGCGTCGCCGTGGGGGTGGCGGTTGCCGTGAGGGTGGCGGTGGCAGTTGACGTCGCAGTTGACGTCGGTGTACGGGTTGGAGTCGCCGTTTGCGTGGGCGTCAGCGTCGGGGTCGCCGTAGCCTGGGGGCCAGCCGGACATTGAATCGTCAAGTTGAACGGCCCCGCACTCCCCTGGTACCCATCCACCACCAGCACGTAATCCTGTCCGGCTGGCAAGTCCGCCAACGTCAAGCCGCTGTCGCCTGCGGCCACGCAGTTGGCCGGGTCAGCCGACGTGAGCAGGAAGACATCCAAGTCCACTGCGGGCAACAGAGACGCCAGGCTGATCGTCACGGGCTGCGGCTCCAAAAAGTGAAACTGAAAAGCGGCCTCAGGTCCAGATTCTTGCCAATCACTGCGACAGGCGTAGGTCGTCACATTGGCTGGCTGTCCACGCGTGTCGGCTTGCACGCTGCTGCCGCAGAACACATCGGGCGCCTGGTTGACATCCACCGTTGGCGTCGGAGTCAGCAGGCGGCCCATGACCGGTTGTGCGGCGCTCGTTGGCGCGCCCAGGGTCATTAACCCCGCCAGGGCTGTGATGACTATGCCCACCACAACGAAACCGTGCACGATCTGCCGGCCTGATTGCCCATCGGCCTGCGCCATGCTTAGCGACCCATCAACGGAAAGTACCACTGCATGAAGCGCGTGTGCGCGAAGTTGACCGTGATCGTTTCTGTATTTGCAATGTTAAAGGCGCGAACCGCGCTGCCGATAACGGCATAGCCGCTGGGAACCGCCGCTTCTTGCGCTAAATAAGCGCCAGGGTCGAGCGCAAGGAACCGATATTGTCCGCTGCTGTCACTGGGCGCAGTCCCAAGCAGGGTGTCCGCGGCGTCAAGTTGACCGTTTTGATTAACGTCGCGATACAAGCGTATGTCCACCCCACTCAGGCGCGGTTCATTCACCTCTGGCTGACCGTTCTGATTGACATCGAGATAAACCACGCCTTGCACGCGAGCTTTGGGAATATCGCCGAAATTCTGCGTGAGCGTCGCGCCGGCCTGAACGACGAGCAGCCAACTGTTAGGGCTGGTGGACGTGTAGCCGGCGGGATCTGTCTCCCTGACTTGATACTGGTCTGGCGTCAGTGTGGTGAACGCATATGCGCCATTCGCCCCCGTCGTCACCTGACTCAGATCTGCGGCGCCGCGACGCAGCGTGACGATGGCCCCCGCGATCGGTTGTTCGCCTGGGTCGAGAACCCAATTCTGGTTCAAATCCTCGAATACAACGCCCTGGATGGAGCCAACGCTGGGCGTCGGCGTGGGGGTAATCGTGGGCGTCGGGGTGACAGTCGGCGTCTTGGTTGGCGTAGGTGTGTTCGTGGAGGTCGGCGTACTCGTCGGCGCCTGGGTATTCGTGGGGGTTGCCGTTGGGGTGCGCGTCATCGTTGGCGTGACTGTGGGCGTGGGTTCAACCTCGTGCTGCAGCAGTTTGACATCCACTAGATGAATCCACTCATTGCCGTCGCCGCGTGCGTTGATGCGAAAATCGCTCTCGGCCAGGCCGCCGTCATCCGTGCGCAGCCCCTTGCCCATGCGCGCATCGGTGATGTGGAACGTAGCCGTTTTCCAGGTGCGGCTGTTGGTCTTGGTCACGTAAGCATTGACGCCGCCGTTCGGCGTGGCAGCGCGCATGACGCCGCCAATCGCCTCGTAATCGAGCGACCACGTGTCCGCGCCGATGTCGGCATAGGTCACCTTGATGTCCACGGTGTTTTTGCCGACGGTGATGTAATCAGGATGCACCCGCAGCCACATGTAGGGGTTGTTGGTTTCCTGCGCCGTGCGCCGCACGACCCATCCTTCCATTCCGCTCGGCAAATCGGGATTGTACGCGTTGGTGTTACAGTAGGCAGGCCCAGCCCCGGCCGGCGCGCCGCAGTTCCCCAACCCATAGACATAGGACGCAGAGAAGCAGGGGATGCCGCCGCAGCTGTTGGGCCAGCCCGCAGCCGGATTGATGGTTGGGTCCGGGCTGATGAAGGGGTCATTGGACTCTGGTACGGTATGACCGCCAAGCACGTTGTCGTTTTGATAGAGCCAGAATTCGAAGTTGCCCAACTGCGGGAAGAATGACGACTCCTCGAACGCGTAGTCGTAGTAAATGGGATTTCGATGGTCGCGCATCACAACCCACACGCTGGGCGTATTGCTCAGATTGGCGCCCACATAAGGCCGCCAACGCTGGATCATGTTAACGTACTCGGTGCGATCAATGTTCGGGGGCGGCGCCGGGTAAGGGCTTGAATTGTTCTCCACGAACAATGACTCATCCAGGCGCAGATAATAGGCATGCTTATCCAGGCCGCTGAGCAAGCCCCAGTAGAACGAACGGGGGCTTTGCAGCATATACCAGTAAGTCTCGAAAACGGTTGGCACTTGATTGTAATGCAAGTTCAACACATCGTACATGCCGCAGTTTTGACAGCCCGAAAGACCGTCGCCGACTTCGGAAAAGTTGAAGTCTGGAGTCAGGCCGTTGAGCGAAATGCCGATGCCCAGACTGGCGGCGTAATCGCCCATGTCGCGGCGCTCGCTCACCTGGTAAGTAAATGAAGCGATCTGTACCAGCAGCTGCTTCTTGAGCACCCGCCGTCCCTGGTTGGCATCGTACACACTGAACGCGTCATAAAAAGCATCTACGACGTCGGTTGTGTAGTCGCGCCAGGCCTGGGTGTAATTCGTAATGCCATCGGCGTGCATGGCGAGTTCCATGATGTACTTGTCTTCGGTTGAGTTGACCATGTGGGCTTCACCGTAGGTGCCAAAGCCCATGGCGACGAACTCGAGCCGCGCATCGTTCATGTAACGTTCGCCGTAGTAATGCGCCAACTCCCGATAACGCTGAAGGAACGCTGGACGCCAGTACATCGGCAAGCGGCGGTGATCGGCGTTTGCGGTGTCGCAGGCCGGACCAGAGAACTTGCAAATCTCAAACGTGTACTGATCCACATCGGCCGCCGGGTAGCTGCTGGTGTCCCACATGTAGGCAGGCAGATCGCGCACACCCGTTTCATACGAGCGGCCGCCGCCGTAAGGACTGATGGCGAACGCGCCCTTCTTGCCTTTGGCTGCCGATTGGCTCAAGAGCCAGTTGACGCGATCAGGGCGATAACTGCCATACCCAGTTTCCAGGTAAGCCCATGACCAGTTCATCACGGTGCCGTCCAGGTGATAGCGATTGGTATCGGCCGTGCCATACCAAAATGACGAATCATCCTTGAAATAGATGCCAGGGCGCGAGGCCGGAGGGCCAGGCGCAGCGGGTGTCGTCACCGCCGGCGCGTCCGCAGAAACAGGCGCATCCTGGATCGCTCTGGTGGCGCTCGCCGATGGGGCCAGCAAGAGCGCGGCCAGGCAAATCAAGGCTGCAAGCCATTGAGTCAACGTATGCTGCGTCATATCAAATTCCCTCCGTGTGCAGCAGTCTGGGAGAACGGCAGCCAACGGTGGGCAGTCATTGTTGTATAGAGCAAAGTATACCGTCCATTCTTGTAACCTTTGGCTCGCGCCCGTGGGCGGTCAGGCGTCGAGCGGCATGCGGCGGGCACTCGTGATGACCCAGGGACTAAGCGATGGTATGCGATCAAGTCCCACGAGTCTTTCGATCGTTGTGTACACCGGCAGCAGCGCGGTATCAGAAAACCGTAGTGTTGGCGCCCAGTTGTAGCCAATCTGGCGCTCTACGGTGAAGCCTACTTTGTTCAAGCGTGTCTCCATGTCAACGGGTGTGGAGACATACTCAAAACGATGCCACGATTGCGGCTCCATGCGTCCTAGAACAAGAAGAAAGCGACGGAGCCATCCTTTGTAAGACAGACGATTGGTGGAGGTGACGATCAGCCAGCCCCCCGGGCGAACGATTCGGTGCACCTCACGAAAAAACCAGTTGCGTCCATCCTCCACATAAAAGGGAACCTGGATACACAACGCAGCGTCTACACTGGCATCGGCCAGAGGGAGCACCGGCGTGGTAGCATCCACGAGTTCCGCTCGAATCGAATGATCTTTCTGGCGCAAACGGCGCAGTGGGATGATCGAGACGTCAGTCACCGTCACATCGTATCCGTGCTGCGCCAAAGGGACGGCAATGCGTCCAGAACCGCCCGATAAATCCACCAGCTTGTGGATGGAGGGATCACGGGTTAAGGTTGACAAGATAAACTGGCGTTCTACGTTATCCAGGTATTGCCCTAAGGCCACTGTGTTGAGCCAGTCAGGATGATATTCGTGATCTATCTGGGCGGAAGACAATCTTTTTTGTACTCCACATGAAGATATAGGTCTAAGACGCGAAAAACCCTCTTTTCCCGCTCTTATCCTAAGGCCGCAAGATGAAACCTAGATGAACAACAGGCGCGGGGATGATGACATTTTGTTCACCAAGACGGCCATGACCTTTGTCATGTCAGGCCAGTGAAACAACGGCCAACAAAAGATCACCTTCCAACGCGTCACTGCGAGGAAGGCGCCAAAAATCGGGTCATCTTAGCACACCCCAAAACCTTTGGCAAATCAAATTTGGTGGGTTCAGACGCCGCGCGCCGGTCTGCGGCGGCGTTCCTTCGATCCAACGGGTGAGACAGGCGTCACGTCAGCCGGATGATTTGGTGTGTGCAGCCCGATTCGACGATTTTCTCGGCCAAGAGTACGGCGCGCAGGCCTTCGGCGCCGTCAACCAGCGGTGGGTGATTCTCAATCACCGCGTTGACAAATGATTCAAACTCCGCGCGTAACGGCTCTTTGCGCTTCAATTCGTATTTCACCACGCGCCCTTCGCTCACGCCCATCAATGCCGTCAGCCCTTCCCATTGGCCGTTGCTGGCGCTGCTGTTTTCAAAGAACTGCAGCTCCTGTGTCAAGTAGTTGACAGCAAACATCCCGCGCTCACCAATGATCGTCAGTTCACGGAACTTCTTCGGCGTCAGCCAGTTGATGTCCAGCACGCCAACTGCGCCATTGCTGAACTTCAGGACGCCCGACAACAGATCTTCGTGCGCGGCGTGAATCTCGCGCGCGGTTTCCGCATACAGCGAGGTCACGCGCGCCTTCGTCAGGTACTCCAGGATGTTGACCTCATGCGTTGCCAAGTCAAATACTACACCCACGTCTTCGACGCGGGGCGGAAAAGGCCCCACGCGTCGCGAGCGCAGTTGGAAGATACGCCCCAATTGCCCTTCATCCAGGAGATGTTTTAGCTCGACCACGGCAGGGTTGAAGCGTTCGATGTGGCCCACGGCCAGTTTGCGGCCGGTGCGATGGACGGCATCGAGAATCGCTTGACCAGCCGCGACCGAAAGCGCCAGCGGCTTTTCCACAAAGACATGGCTGCCCGCTTCCAGGACAGCCACGGCCACCGACTGGTGCAGCCGCGTAGGCACTGCCACCGACACCACATCGGGGCGTTCAACCGCCAACATTCTTTCAAAATCGGCGTAGGCCTCCGCTTTGTACGTCCGCGCCACCTGCGCAGCCGCCTCAGCATCCACATCGGCCACGGCGGCGAGGTGAGTTTGCGGCATTTCAGCAAAGATGCGGGCATGGTTGCGCCCCATCGCGCCCACCCCGACGACGGCAACTTTCAGCATAGATTCTCCTGCCAGTCCAATAGTTCGATTTCCAGGCCACAGGCTGGACACACCCCGACCGCATGGGCGACCGTCAGGCGATTGGCGCAGCGGCAGACATACCCTACCAGCCGGGCCGGATTGCCCAGCACCAGCCCGTGGTCGGGCACGTTGTGGGTGACGACCGCGCCCGCGCCGACCAACGCCCAACGGCCAATTGTCACGCCGGGCAAGATGACGCTGTTGGCGCCCAACGCGGCCCCGGCGCGCACCAAAATCGGCGTCACCACCCAATCGCTGTCGCTTTTCAATGTCCCGTCTGCGTTGATTGCCCGCGGCAGGCGATCATTGGTGAAGCAAACGTGCGGCCCCACAAAGACACCATCTTCCAGGGTGACGCCGTGATAGACCGACACATGGTTCTGAATCTTGACGCGATTGCCAATTTGGACGCCGAAGTCAATGTAGACCCCTTTGGCAATGATGCACTGCGCCCCCAGCCGGGCGCCTTCGCGAATCTGCGCCCAATTCCAGACGCTGGTGCCTGCCCCAAGCGTTGCCAAAGGCGACACCTGCGCCGTCGAATGAATGAAGGGCGCGGGCAAAGTCGCTGCTTGTTGATCTAAAGATGTCATGCGCGTTTGTTGCGCCTCCGATAAATGTCATAGGCCTTGACCGCCAGGCCGTACCACGGTGCATGGATTTTGACACTGCGCCCGTAATTCACTAACTGGCCGCCAAAGCGCTCTTTGAAGTCGCGGACGCCATACGGCTTGTCAGGGTGGCCGGCGCCGCCAAAATCAAAAATCTGATACCCCTGCGTCTGACCCCATTGCAGAAGATGCCAGACCAAAAAATCATTGGGGTAGAGCCTGGCGTAGTCACGATCAGCGCCTGCGTACCAATCAAGCAGGCGATCCTTGTACACCAAGGAGGCGCGGCCGCCGATGGCGCGGCCGTCAGCCAGGGCCAACACGATCTGGAACTGCCCCCGTGGGCCGAGCACCTCAAACGCCCGTCGAAAAAGGGAGATATCGGTCAGATGCACGCCTGCAAGGTCGTACACCTTGCGCAGCAGTCCGTAAAATGTTTCGACTCCCGTCTGGTCGCTCACCGTGACGGCGCTGACGCCCTTTTTCTGCGCAGTCCGCACATTGCGTCGCGCACTGCTGCTGAGTCCATTCCAGAGGGCGTCTTCCGACTGACGCAGGTCAATCAAGAAGTTCAGGTGCGGCTCCCAACGGAATCCGGCGGCCTCGAGCGGCGCCTGCCAGCCGGTCACCGCGTTTTGATGCCGCAGTTCGGTAAAAAGAAAGCGCCCCCGGGCGCGCTTAGTGACCGCTGGCAGTAGGGACGCTAGCGCGTCCTGCCCCAAACGCGCAGGCGCAACCAACATGCCGCCAAAAAGCACCGCCCGTGTGGCCAATGGCTGCAGCAGTCCGCCCAAGACCGTGGTCAACACGGCCGGCCACAAGGCTGCGATCTCGCCGTTGGCAACGTCCACGGCCGCCAGTGTACGTGAAGACCACCCACGTGTGCCGGCAACCACGTCGGCAAAATCTGGCGTGTGGAAGATATTGCCGTCTGGGTGGCGGGCCACGAACTGCTGCCAGGCCGCGCGCGCCGGCTGGTCGGTAATGATAAACGTCAAACCGTCAACTCCTACAGGCGACCTGGCCCCCTCAGCCCTCGGACAAACGCCACAGGTAATCCCAAAGCGTGAGCGAATCAATATCCCCACTGATTACGAGGGCGCTGCGGGCCGCGGCCGGCCAGCGGCTGAAACGGAGGAGCGGCCCGCGGGGCGACTCAACCATCTGTATGGCCTGGCGCGCGTGCGTTGCCAGGTCGAAGCTGGCCCAATCGAAGTAAACCGAGTAACGCGCGCGCTCCAGGCTGATTTCCACCACATAGCCTTGCTGGCGCAAGAAGCCGAGCAGTTCCTGCGCGCTGTCTGGCGCTACGCCGACGAACGGGCGCAAATCACTATGCACCACAAAGGAGGCGACGGTCACCTCGGTCACGTGCGGCCAGCTTGAGATCATCTGCGGATCATGAATAATTCCCGCACTCGTTTCGATGGTCAACGGCCCTTGCGCCAGCACGCGCGCGGCGGCCGGCGCTTTGACCGTGATCTCCCAGCGACCGGCGGCCAGGCTTTGCAGGTGAATCTGACACTGCGGGCGAATCTTCCACCATTCGGCCACCTCGGCCAGCGTGGTGATCCAAACGGCCGGCTGCAAAGCCCGCGCGGCCGCTAACAGGCTATCCAATGCCGGTGCGCACTCGCGCCCGCGCTCAGGATGCAGCTGCAAGACCAGGAGTTCGCCGGCTTGATGGCTGGCTTGCAGCATCGCGCACCAGATCGGCGCGATATCGGCTGCGGCGAGGCCCAGCCGATCCACTAGCATCTCGTCATCCGGCAGCGAAACTGGAATCTCAACCAGCCCTTCGGGCAGCAGATAGGGCAAAACCGGGCTGTGCGCGGCATCCAGCGGGCGGTAAAAATCGAGCACGGTCTGGATCACCGACGCGGCCGCTTGTTCCGGCGACAAGACAGGCCACAGCGCGCAGGTGCTGCTGTCATAGGTAAAGCCGTGAGCAAACAACAGGCGGAGCAGCTCGCGGTTCCAACGTAAGTAAGGCGCCCGGAAGCCGACGGCGGGGACATGATTTTGCGCGAAGGCATGGCGCGCCCTGACCACCTGGTCACGTTGCGCGGCCGGCGACTGCAGGCTCAAGTCAATGTGATGATAGCTGTGGACGGCCACTTCGATTCCTTGCGCGGCCAGGCGCTGCAGGGGCAGCGGATGGCGCGCCAGGGCCACACCCGTGGTCGGGAAGCTGGCCGGCGCGCGATGCCGCGCCAGAACCTCGACGAGCGCGCCGAGCGCGCCCACAAAACGACCGGGAGTCAGTCCCAGACGCGCCAGGAGCATCGCAAAGCGCCGCGGCACATGCCAGAGGCCTTTGGAACGGAGCAGATGAGAGAGTACGCCAGCGTCCAACGGTCAGATTACCCAAAAATGAGAATGGATGGCGAGGGCCGCAGGGGTCCCGATAGGCGGCCGGGGCGTACGCGCCGCCAGCATACACGCCAGTGTGACGCTCAACGTCGCACCCAGGGATAATGCGTACGTCAGCCACGGCGCAGGGAGCGGGTAACGTCCGATCAGGTGCTGGAAACTGGCGGCAAAGCCAGCGCCGACGAGCAGCCACGGCAGGCCGCGCGGCGCGGTCAACTGCTGGCGCTCGATGATGGCGGCGATGAGCAGATAAAAAACGATGAAGGCCGGGGCCATCAATCGTTCATTGTCATAGCCAAAAAAGGCGCTGACCAGGATGAGCGCCAGATAGACGAGCAGATAGCGCTGGTCGCGGAAGAAGGTCAGGGTGTGACGCCAGAAAACCAGGGGCAGCAGGCTGACAGGCAAAAACGAGTTCAACAGCAGGCGAAACCAGGTTTCTGGCGCCAACAGCTTGGGCGCTGAACGCGCCAGCTGCTCGACAAGGCTGAGGCCGCCCGTGTGGCCGATGAGCAGGCGCAGCGCACCAAAGACGACGACGCCCGGCAGCGCAGCCAACAGCAAGGCCCGCGCGTGCTGTCCAAGCAGGCGGCGCTCGATCAAATAGGCCAGGGCCACAGGCAGCATCACCAGGGCTGTTTCACGTGTGGCCGCGGCCAGGACCAGGATCAGCGCGAACAACGGCCAACGCTGATGCATGAGCGCCCACAGCAGCATGACCAGGAAGATCAACGAAAGCACGTCATTGAGCGCAAAGAAGTCCCAGACATTGAACCCAAAGAGATGCTTGTTGAAGACGAAGAGCAGCGTTGCCAGCAGCGCGGCCGCCGGGGTGAGCGGCCAGGCCAGCAGAAAGCAGTAGGTCAGGATGACCAACAGCAGCGCGGCGGTCACGGTCAACAGATAGTAGGCCGTTGCGTCGGGCAGAGGCAACAGCCCGGCCAGGTAAGGCCCCAACAAGCGGTAGGCAAAGGGTTGTTGTACGCCACCCGTAATCTGCGGCGCGGCGGCCGTGATCTGGCGGTAGTGATACAAATCCCAGCGGGCATACGGCTCTGTCGTGTAGGGAATTTGCCCATACAAAAAGATCATACCCGCGGTGACGAGGATCAAAAGCAGTAGATGGCGCAACGGCCGCGCTTGCCGGTTGACGGTATTCATGTGCAAGGGATTATAGTCAGCAAGCAAGATCGGTCAAACACATCACCAGATGCTCTCTTGCCAGGCGCACGGGATTGGGAGTTGTGCAGGGCCAATCATATTGGAGAGGACAATCACGCGTGCTCGATAAGGGTCTCGACTTCTCGAATCATTTGAAGCAAATTTGGCGCCATGAAACTTAGGCCAGGAGCTGGAACCCGGTGATGCTTGATGTCCGGTGGGATGTGCTTGTGATGTGGATGCGTACTCGCAAGCGTTGAGTCGTCAGGGTGTGCCTGTGAATCATACCAGTATAGCTTTTCATTATTGCGCCAGGCTTCATATCCGTACTGCTCAATCACAACTGCACCGCTATCGAACGTCAAACGCTCCCTGACAACGATGCGGTACCCATCTGCCAAGGCGATCTCGCCTGCCAGGGTTGCCATACGTGCGCCGCGCCGTGCGATGATCAACGTTGAGTAGATCACCGCTGCAACATCATGAGGGAGGCGATAGACAAACTCTTCGTAATCATGCAGGGATTGGAAGGGGTTCACGACGTGCCGTCCGTTTGATGAGGTCAGAGAGACCAGTTTGTTTTTTCAAGGCCAAAATGATCTGTTGATACTGAGCGCGTCTGCGCAACCAGATCTGGTAGGAACCAGCCCAGTCAGCCCAGTCCAATACCCAGGCGTCGTCATCTGGTTCTTCACCGCTTGCGTACGATTCGTAAAATGTATCAGACAACACGCCGTACTTACGTTCGTACATCAACAAGTCTTCCTCGACCGCGTGGATGTCCTGCAAGATATCATTAAGTGTCATGGTCCAAATTGCCCTTGGTGGCTTGTTATCATCGTGATGCTCTCGCGCCTTGATTGTAGCACAACCGATCTCTCGCCGCAATGTGGCGCGAAGGACGATGACCTCTAAATAACCGCAGGTCGTCGCCCGTAGAGTACGAAATCAATGATCATCTCAGCGATCTGCCCCGGCTCTTCCTGGTAGGGAACTAAAGATACGGTGCTTGCCTGCGCAACAGCATCGGCTAAATCGTGCAGGTCCTGGCACCAGACCAGGTGTCCGCGTGCGGCCATGGCGCGCAGCAGGTCATCCTGGTGGTCATCGTAGCGGTCGTGGTTGCTGACGCCCACCAGGCGCTTGCCCATGCGTAGGACTTCAGTGACGACGCCGATGCCGCCATGCGACACGATCAAGTCCGCCTGGTCGAAGTACGGCTCTAGCGCGGGGGCAAAGCGAAAGTATTCGGCGTGCTGCGGCACATACGCGCCATGCCCAATTTGTAAAAGCACGTTCTGTCCGGTCGCAGCCAACTGCGGGGCCAACTCGTCCATGGCCTGAA
The DNA here is from genome assembly GCA_964513955.1 of uncultured Anaerolineae bacterium. GTDB lineage: Bacteria > Chloroflexota > Anaerolineae > SSC4 > Amarolineaceae > Amarolinea. The sequence continues at coordinate 24,160 of CAZEPA010000002.1, forward strand.
TCAGCGCATTGAAATCACCCGCGCCCACCGTGACAAAGATCATACCAGCCGTCCTGCATAAATTGCCTGCGGATAATCGTCTAGCAGTTCGGGCCACTGCACAAAAAAGAGATGCGCCAGGCGCTTCATCAGGCGGCCGGTCAACGACAGCCGCGTGACACGCGCCCCACACTCAATAAAGATGACGCGCGCGCCAAACAGCCTGGCCCACAGCGCCACGGGCACCGCCACGGCCGGCCCTGAGGTGACCACCGCATGGGGGCGCGCGCGCAATATGACAAAGAAGGATTGCACCAACGCCAGCAGGCTGCGCAGAATCTCTTGCCACAGGGCGTACGATTTGTAGCGCGTACGGTTGACCCAGTAGATCGCGCCGGGGATGCGGATACGCTGCGCGGACACGTTGTCTTCACGCGTAATCAGGTACTGGTAGGTGAACGGCGCCTGGCGCGCAGCCAGCATGTCCACCAGGCGCAAAATTTCGGCCGTGTGCCCGCCTTGGCCCAAAATAACCAGCACGCGGCGTACGTTATCAGGCTGATTCATCGCATCACCTCATGATAAACGGCGAGCACCTGCCGCGCAGCGCCATCGCCGGACAAATGGCGGATGCGCTCACGACCGGAGGTGCGGCCGCCAAAGGCCAGGGCCTGCGCCAGGCTGTCGGCCACGCTCTCGACCGTGGGCGCGCACAGATAGCAGCCGGCCGTTTCGCCCATCACCTGCGCCACGTCGCCCACGTCGGTGGCGACAATAGGCAGATTGCAGGCCATGGCCTCTTTGATGACCATGGGCGAGCCTTCGTAGCTAGAAGTCAGGCCAAGCACATCCGCGGCCTGCATGAACAACGGCATTCGTTCGTGCGGCTGACCGCTGGCGATCAGCAGGTCCACCGGCTGTCCCGCGGCTTGCAGGCGCGCCACCGCGCCGGCCAACAAATGCACCTGCTTCTCTGGCCGCGGCTCGCCGACGAAGACGACCAGCCGACGCGCCGCGGGCAGGCCCAGACGCGCTCGCGCGGCGGCTTGGTCGCCTGGCGTGAAAAGGTCGAGATCAATGCCGCAGGGAATGACCGATACGTGGGCCAGGTTCGTGTGTAGATCATCGAGCACCCGCGGGGAGGTGACGATGACCCAATCGGACAGCCGCGCGATCCACCGCGAGAGCGGAGGCGTCCAGCCCACGGCTACTTCGCTGCCGTGCAGCGTCAACACCAGCGGCCAGCGCGCCTGGCAGCGCGCCATCACACCGCTGAATACATAGTGCGCGTGCACCACGTCATAGCGGCGCCGCGTCAGACTGCGGCCAAAGACGCCGACCATGCCGGTCAGGTAATTGAGCGTGCGGCGCTGCCCATCGGCAAAGAGGACATCCATTTCCACGCCCAGTTTGCGCAGCGCCTCCACCTCGTCATGCACGAAGGTGCCGAAGTGGGGCCGAGGGGGCGATGGGTACATGTTGGTCACCAGCAGAACGCGCATGGCTAGGAATAACCTCCTGAAAAGGGCCGGCCAACCGCGTGCAGGTAGAGTGCATGATATTTGGACGCGACGACGGCCGGCAAAAAACGCGCCTGCGCAACCTGGCGCGCCTGCAGACCGATGGTTTGGCGCAGATTGGCATCACGCAGGAGCGCCAGGGTCCGCTCGGCCATGGCGGCTGCGTCATCCACCCGCGTGAGGTAGCCGGTCACGCCGTCAGTTACGAGCGAGGGAATGCCGCCGGCGGTCGTGGCAATCACCGGCCGACCGGCCGCCATCGCCTCGGTGATTGCCATGGGCACATGATCGTGGCGCGAGGGATGCAAGAGCAGCGCGCTGCGCGCCAGCGCGGCCACGACGTCGGCCGGCGGCACAAGCCCGGCCACTTCGATCACATCCTGCATACCGTGCTCGGCCAGCGCGGCCAACACCTGCGCATGGTACCCACGATCGGCGATGCTGCCCAAGCAGCGCAAGGTGACATCGGGGCAGGTTTCGTGCAGCAGGGTGAGCGCCCGCACCAGGGTAAGCTGGCCTTTGAGCGGCGCGATGCTGCCAATGGCCACCAGGCGCCGGCTGGAAGGCGCCGGGGGCAGATCAAAAAACGCGGGGGAGACTGGATTGTCCATGCGGTGAATCTGGGCCGCGGTGTGGGGTCGCAAGTAGGCTTCGCCAAACGGGCTGAGCGCCACCACGTGCGGGGCGCGACGCAGGGCCAGCCTTTCCAGGGCCAGGAGCAAGACGAGCGCCAGATGCTCGTGGCGTGACGCCGGCTGGCGCAGCTCGCGCCCGGCCAGTCCGTGGACCGTGTAAATGGTAGGCAGCCGCAGGCGCAGCGCGGCCACCGCGTAGTCGGCCATGTGCGCGTTGACCAGGTCCGGCTGGATGGCCCGCAGCACCCGACTGACCCGCCCGACATTGGCAAATAGGTTGGGAATCAAGCGCGGCGGTGGGCTGGCCAGGGCGTGAAAGGTCACGCCCTGCTCGACGAAGGTGGCGTCCCGCGCCACCTCTGGCCGGGTCGAGATGACATGCAGTTCCAGGTCAGGGAAGGCGCGCAGCGCCTGCACCAGGTTGACCGCGACGCTGTCAATGCCGCCGATGACTTCGTCAGGCCGGGCTGGATAGAAAGTTGCCAGCGCGAGGCGTAAACGCGACGGCGTCATGAGCGCATCACCTGATTGTAAAGGGCACGCGTCTGCGCGGCCACGGCCGCGGGATGAAAACGCGCCCGCGCTGCGGCCTGGCCAGCCTGCCCCAGGCTCTGCGCGAAGGCGGCGTCATCCAGAATGCGGCGCAAATTGGCCGCCAGCGCATCGACATCCGCGGCGGGCGAGAGCAAACCCGTTTGCCCATCCTCGATCATATCAGGGACGCCGCCCACGGCCGTGGCGACGACGGGGCAGCCGGCCGCCAGGGCTTCGGCAATCGTCACCGGCGCGGTCTCTTGGTAAGCGGCCAGCGCCACGGCTGTACAGGTCGCCAACTCCTCGCGCAGGGCGACGGCCGGCAGGCTGCCCAGGAATTGCACCCGATCTCCCAGTCCACAGGCTTGCACGGCCTGCAAGCAGCGCCGCGCATAGTCCGGCTCTGCGCCCACCTCGCCGGCCAGGC
>CAZEPA010000003.1:0-2465 GCA_964513955.1 uncultured Anaerolineae bacterium
AGACAACCCTGCTGCGTATGTTGGCCGGGCTGGAATCGCTCAGCGCCGGGCAGATTGCCTTCAAGCGCGGGCTGCGCATCGGCTATTTGCCCCAAGATCCGCCGCCGGCCGGGTCGCTCTCGCTGTGGGATGACATCATCCAGGTCTTCGACGACCTGCGCGCTCAGCAAGCGCAGTTGGCGGCGCTGGAAAGCGCGCTGGCCGCGACGCAGGACGGGGAAGAGCACGATCGCCTCCTTGCCAGCTACGGCGAGCTGCAGCTCGCGTTCGATGTCGGCGGTGGTTACACCTATGAGCTGCGCGTGCAGCAGGTGCTGACCGGCCTGGGCTTCAGCGCCGAAGAGTATGACAAGCCGCTGGCAGTGCTCAGCGGCGGCCAACGCACCCGCGCCCTTCTCGCCCGCCTCCTCCTGGAACAACCTGACCTGCTTTTGCTCGACGAGCCGACCAACCATCTCGACCTGGATGCTGTGGAATGGCTGGAGCAGACGCTGCTCGAATGGCCGGGCAGCCTGGTGATCGTGGCGCACGACCGCTATTTCCTGGATAAGGTCGTCACGCGCATCTGGGAGATGGCCCTGGGCCGCCTGGCAGCCTACCGGGGCAACTATTCGCAGTATGTGCAGCAGCGCGCTGACCGCCTGGCCGCGCGGCGCAAGGAATGGGAAGCTCAGCAGGAATTCATTGCCGAAACCGAGGCCTATATCCGCCGCTACAAGGCTGGTCAGCGTTCCAAAGAGGCTCGCGGCCGCTTGACGCGCCTCGATCGCTTCAAACGCGATGAGCTAATCGAGCGGCCGGTGGAACTCAAAACAATCCACCTGGGGCTGACCACCAACGTGCGCAGCGGCGACATTGTGCTGCGCACCAAAAACCTGGTCGTCGGCTATGTGGATGCGCCGTCAGCCGGTCATGGCGCGGACGGGTCGCCTGCTGAGCACGCGCCGGGGCGTCGCGAGGACGGCCATCGCAGCGGGGCGACGTTCAGCGCGACCTGGCGCCGCGAGCATCCGCTCGTCGCCGTGCCAGACCTGGAAATCCGTCGCGGACAGTGCGTAGCCCTGATCGGCCCCAACGGCTCCGGCAAGACGACGCTCGTCAAGACGATCCTGGAGCAGGTCAAGCCGCTGCGCGGGTCCGCGCGGCTGGGCGCAAGCGTCATTACCGGCTACCTGGCGCAGGCCAGCGCGGGGCTGAATCCCAATCAAACGGTGCTCGATGCCATTCTGGAGGTGGAAAACCTGCCGCTGGCGCAGGCGCGTAACTTCTTGGGGCGCTTCCTGTTCTCCGGCGACGATGTCTTCAAGCCGATCAGCGTGCTCAGCGGCGGTCAGCGCAGCCGCGTGGCGCTGGCCCGGCTGACACTGCAAGGCGCCAATTTCCTGCTGCTGGACGAGCCGACCAATCATCTCGACGTGGCTTCGCAAGAAATTCTGCAGGATGTGCTCGACCGCTTTACGGGCACGGTGCTGCTGGTGTCGCACGACCGCTTCCTGGTGGATGCCCTGGCCGATGAGGTGTGGGCGCTGCGCGAAGGAGAACTTTTCACGTACAAAGGCGGCTATCAGGGCTATTTGCGCCGGCGGGAGATCGAAAAAGCGGAGGCGGCCGGTCAACGCCGTGAGGAAGCGCCGCCTGACGCCGTGCAGGACCGCGAGCGCATGAAGGATGAGCGTCGTCAACGCAAGGCAGCGGCCGCCCGCGCCGCGCAGACGGCCGACCTGGAGGCGCGCATTCACGCGCGCGAGGCGGACCTGGCAGAGGTTGAGCGCGGCCTGGCCGAGGCCAGTCGCGCGTCGGATGTGCAGCGCATCACCGATCTGGCGGCTGAACATCAGGCCGTGCAGGCGGATATCGAGGCGTTGATGGCGGCATGGGCGGAGCTGGTATGAGCCGATGACAAGAAAAGTGATTGGTTTGACGGGCAACATCGGTACGGGCAAGAGCACTGTGCTGGCGATGCTGCGTGCCCTGGGCGCGGACGTGATTGATGCCGACCGCGTGGCGCACGAAGTGATGCGGCCTGGCGCCGCGGCCTATCAGGGCATTGTGGATGCCTTTGGCCCTGACATCCTGGCGCCCGACGGAGCCATTGACCGAATCAAGCTCGGCGCGCGCGTCTTTCGGGAGGCAGCCGCGCTGCAGCGCCTGGAGGCGATCGTCCATCCGGCGGTTTTTGCGGCTATCCAGGCTCTGCTGGCGGCCAGTCAAGCGCCCGTGGTCGTTATCGAGGCGATCAAGCTGCTGGAGGCCGGGCTGAGCGTCACGCTGTGCGACACCGTGTGGGTGGTGACGGCCACGCATGAGCAGCAGGTGGAGCGCCTCATGCGCACACGCGGCCTCAGCCAGCCGGAGGCTGAGATGCGCATCCAAGCGCAGCCGCCGCAGGAGGAAAAGGTCAAGCGCGCTGACAGGGTGATTGACAACCGCGGGACGTTGGCAGAGACTGCCGCACAGGTTGAGGC
>CAZEPA010000003.1:2565-17062 GCA_964513955.1 uncultured Anaerolineae bacterium
AAAGAGATGGTCTCATGAATCGAATACGTACTTTCTACGAACAGCATCCGCACCTGGCGATGTGGATTGCGTTGGCGATTGGGATGGTCATCATCCTGATCTGGTCGGCCTGGAGCGTCGGTTTCACCGTCTTGCAATGGCTGGCCTTGATTGTGATTACCATCCTATTGGCCGGCGCGTGCGTGTGGATCATCAGCTGGGAAGATGGGCCAGACGCGGAGGAAGAACCCGCGTCGCCGCCAGAAGCCGGCAAGCTGCCGTAAGAAGAGGATGTGCCGCGTATGCGTTCATCGCTTCTGCACAATCGTAAGTTTCTGACTGGCTTCATTGTGGTCAGCGCTGTGGTGCTGATTACCGCCGGCGCTGGCCTGTGGACCGTCGCGCGGCCGCTGCTGACGCCGCCCACGCCCACCAAGCCGGCGTTCGCCTCGCCTGGCGCTGGGCTGTTGACCCCCATTCCTTCGCTGGCAGATTTGGCCGCGCGCTATCCTCAGATCGGCCGCCTCCTCCAGGACGAGTCGCTCGGCTCCGTTTACAAGGAATTCGTGCTGGCTTATGAACGGGGCGGTGTGGATGCGGCGCGCGCCCTGGCCGAGCAGCGCGCACTGCTGAACAAGAAAGATCAGGTGCGCATTACCCTGGTGATTGACGCCGCAGCGAACGCGCCTGGCGTTGCCGCGGAACTGCAAGGGATGGGGATTGTCATCGAAGGCACGTACCAGGACCTGATTGACATTGCCGTGCCGATGACCCTGATTGAGCAGTTTGCCCAGGCCACGGATGCCGGCCAGCTTTTCGAACGGTTGACCCAGCTTGACCATATTCTTAAGCTGCGCCTACCGCTCCCCACGCAGGTCAACCACGACGCCCTACGCACGCGGCCAGAGACCTTAACCAGGCCGGTGTTGGACATGGAGGGCGTACAGGCGACGGGCGCGGCCGCCTGGCACCGCGCCGGTTTCACCGGCAAAGGGATCAAGATCGGCGTGCTCGATCTCGGCTTCGATGGCTACAAGGCGCTCTTGGGAAAAGAGCTGCCGGCACAGGTGACCGCCCGTTCGTTTGTGCCGGATGAAGAGCCAGATGCGACGGGTGAAGTGCACGGCGCCGCATGTGCTGAGATCATCCACGCGATGGCGCCCGACGCCGAGCTTTTCCTGGCCTCCTATGGCGGCACCGAAACCGGCTTGGGCCGCGCCGTGGATTGGCTGGTGGCGCAGGGCGTTGACATCATTTCGCATTCGGCCGGCGGGTCGGTCGGGCCGATGGATGGCAGCAGCCGCCAGGCCAAAATTGTGGACGAGGCGGCCGCCCAGGGCGTGCTGTGGGTCAACGCCAGCGGCAATGAGGGCACCGAACACTATCGGGGCGTCTTTCAAGACAGCGATGGCAACGGCCTGCACGAATTCCCCGATGGCACTAACGCCATGGCCTATCGCCCACCTGCAGAGGGCGACGCCACGATCATTCTGAATTGGAACGACTGGGAGAACAAGGACCAGGATTTCGACCTCTTTCTGGTAGATGCCAACGACAAAGTAGTTGCGTCGTCGGAAGATGCGCAGAGCGGCCAGGCCGGCGACACGCCCGTCGAAGGGTTCCGTCTCAAACACCTGGATCCTGCCACGTACTTCATCCTCATCAAGGCGGCTGGCGCCACGCACCCCGTGACCTTTGATCTGTTCGCGCTCAACGGGCTGATCGAGTTTCCCTCCTCAGCCTACAGCCTCAGCACGCCGGGCGATGCGCATGGCGCTTTGACCGTGGGCGCGATGCGCTGGGACACGCAGGAGTTAGAGGACTTCAGCTCGCAGGGGCCGACCAACGATGGGCGTTTGAAACCGGAGATCGTGGCGCCTGATCGGGTGACCACGCAAAGTTATGCGCCAGACTCATTTCCTGGCACGTCTGCGGCCGCACCACACGTCGCCGGCGCCGCCGCGCTCGTGCTCAGCGCGTTTCCTGACATGTCGGCGGACGAGGTGCGCACCTACCTGACCGCGCATGCGCTCGACATGGCCGCCGCCGGGCCAGACACCGCGACTGGCTTTGGCCGCCTGGCCCTGCCGGCCGACGCGGCGGCGCCCACGCGGGCGTCGGCTGATGCAACCACGCCGCCCACGGCCATCGTACGCGTGACGGCCACGGCCGTGGCGGTTGCGCCCGCGCCGGTCGAAACTCCGGCGCCGCGCGCGCGGCGCACCTCGTCCGCGGTGATCGTGGTGCTCGGCGCGGCCACCTGCCTGGGCCTGGCAGGCCTCATCGCCAGCGTCGTGCTCCTCGTGATCCTCCTGCGCCGCCCGCCTGCCGCCGCGCGCCCGGCGCCGGCTCGACCCCGGCCTGCCTCAGCGCCGCCTCCCCTGGCGCAGGCCTATCTCGTTGACCCAACTGGCCTGCGGCTGGCGCTGCGTCCCGGCGATAATCCGGTGGGGCGCACTCCTGATAACGCAATTGTCCTGGCAAATGACAGCCAGGTGAGCCGCCATCACGCGCTCATCACATGGGACGGGCGCCGCCTCACCATCACCGACCTGGGCAGCAGCAACGGCACCTGGATCAAAGGCCAGCGCTTGCCCCTGAATCTGGCTCAGCCTCTGGCGCACGGCGATCGCGTGCGATTCGGGCCGCAGTCGGAGTTCATGGTCGTCGTGAGTGGGTGAGGATGAGGATTGCAGATTGAAGATTGCAGATCGAAGATCGAAGATCGAAGATTAGGGATTGAGGGCAGATGCGAGGCGCTGGAGGAGCCGCCAGGCGGCGGCAATTTCGCTCAGCGGCGCGTCGAACTCGATGGTAGTGAAATGGCCGGGCGGCCGGACGCGCACCAGGTCGAGCGGGGGCATGCCATCCCAGGAATAGGCGAACGGCGGCAATGCCCCGCGGCCTACGGTGCGCATCGCCGTGACCCCGAGTTTGCCGCAGGCATCAGCGAAGCGCAGAAATGCGGCCTCATCCGACTCCCGCTTGCCCAACGGCCACGGTCAGAGCCTGCCAATTGGCGGACGGCAGCCGAGCCAGACCGCGATCAGGAATTTCCATCCGGTTCGCGACCGGGTGCGCCAAGATCACGCAGCCCGCGCCGTCGTTGACCCGCTTCATCCACCGAGGGCTGAGTCTGCCCCGTGGCTCTGTCGGGCTTACTTGGCCGGCTCGACGCAGCGCAAGCCGAAAATGGCATAGACATCGGTCGGGCCATACGCGCTGCGGAAGGTGGTACGCACCACTTTGGCCGTGGTCCACCACGACCCACTGCGGCTGACTCGCGCTTGGCCAGTGGCCGGACCTTGCGGGTCAACCTCCGGGGCCTTGGCGTAGTAGCCTTTCTCGTACCAATCAGACACCCACTCTTGCACATTGCCGGCCATGTCGAGTGCGTCGTAGGGACTGGCGCCCGCGGGATAGTGCCCAACCGGCGCTGTGAATTCGAAGCCGTCATCCACGCCGCGGTCCGCGCCGTAAATGTCCAGGTTGGCATCGGCAAAGTTGACCAGATCGCCAGCCACCGGATCGTTGCCCCAGGGGTACAGCAAACCATCCGGGCCACGCGCGGCTTTTTCCCATTCAGCCTCGGTGGGCAAGCGCCGGCCAGCCCAACGGCAGTAAGCCACGGCGTCATTCCAACTGATGTGCGTCACCGGGTAGTCGTCCTGACCCTCAATCGTGCTGTCTGGTCCGAACGGATGCTGCCAGTTGGCGCCTTTCACCAGGCTCCATTTGGTGGTGATGTCGTAGACGCGTGATTGACCGTTTTTCTCGGCCGTCGTCTGGTATTTGGCTGCGGCCACAAACTTCTTGAACATCGCATTTGTGACCTCGGTGCGATCCACCCAGAAGGCTGACAAGGTGACGACGCTCTGCGGCTTTTCGTTGTCATCGGCTATCAGGTCGGTGCCGGTAGAGCCGCGCAGGAATGGTCCGGCCGGCACGTACAGCTGCATCATGCCATCCGCGGGGCTGATGCGCGCGGAGCCTGGGCCTAGTTCGGGCTTGAGCGTTTCGGTGATGATCGGCACGGTCTCCACGATGCCGGAGGTGGTAATCACGGTTGAATAGGCGATCCAGGCCGGGGTGCGGTTGTACATGAATTGCCACCATGCACCCGTCTCATTGCGCCCGGTAATCTCGACCTTGTCGCCCTTCTGCAGGCGCGCCAGGATCGGGTAGGCCATGTCCGGCCCACTGCGCACATTGACCGCCGCGCCCAGGATACGCACCTCCGGCGCAGGCGTAGGCGTGGGCGACGGCGACGATGTGGCCGTCGGCGTAGGCGTATCGCTGCCCGGCAGCACGATCGGCGCAGTTGTGGCCGCCGCCGGGGCCGTCAGGTCGGCTTGCGGCGTGGGGCCTTGTGCCACCGCGGTGGCCGTGGGCTGCGCGCGCCCGCCGGAGCCGCTGAGTGCGATGCCGAGGCCGACAATCACCAGGACGAGCACGGCGGCCAGCCCGACGACCAACGGCATGGGAAAAGGCCGGCTGACCGGCGCAGCCGGTCGGCCCGCTGGCTGGCGCGGCGGCGTTGATGGGCGCGGTGACGGCGCCACCGCATCTGCCACCATCGTCTTTTCGGGCGGCGCCGCGGCGGCCTGTGCGCTCAATCCGGGCGGCATTTTGCCCTGGCTGGCGATGACAAAGTCGCGCGCCAATTCACCTGCGCGTTGATAACGATCGGCCGGGTTCTTGGACAACACCTTGCTCACCACCGCCTCCACGGGCTGCGGCAGGTCGGCCTTGACCTGGCAAATGGGCGGCGGGGCTTCATTGACATGGGCATAAATGGTAGCCACAGGGGTGGTGCGGGAAAACGGTACGCGCCCCGTCAGCAGCTTATAGATCACGACGCCGAGCGAGTAGAGGTCGGTGCGCCGGTCAATGTCGCCATCTTGGGCCTGTTCGGGCGCCATATACTCTGGCGTTCCCATCACGGTGCCCGTGCGCGTCAGCCCCGTGCCGGCCCCAGCCCGCACCAGGCCAAAATCCATCAAAGTCGCCTGACCGCTGGGACTCAGCATGATGTTGGCGGGTTTGATATCGCGGTGCACGATGCCCAAGTCATGCGCGTAATCGAGCGCCTGTGAGATTTGCTGCACCACATCCGCGGCTTGCGGCAGCGGCATAGGGCCATTTTTGCGCACCCAGTGCTCCAGCGTCTCGCCCTCCAGGTACTGCATGATGAGGAAATGCAAGTCGTCAACCGCGCCGACATCGTAGATCGTGATGATGTGCGGGTGATGCAGATTGGCAGACATGATCGCTTCTTGCTGGAAGCGTTTGATGAAGTCGTCATCAGCCGCTAGCTGCTGCGTCAATACCTTGATCGCCACGGTTCTCCGCAAGTCAGGATCGTAGGCGCGGTAGACCACACCCATGCCGCCGCGGCCCAGCTCGCTCTGGATCTGATATTTGCCGATCTTTTGCCCAATCAATGCGTCTGCCATTTATCTTTCCTCCTCAAGGCCCCCAACTCAGGCGTTCCTGGGTCCAGTCCCAATCGCCGCTGCCGTAGCCGCCATTCAAGTCAAACAGCTTGCGCTGGTCGCTGCCGTCGGCGCGCATCACAAAGACTGCCCAGCCGCCATCGCGGTTGGAGACGAAAGCAATGAAGTTGCCGTCAGGCGACGCCGTCGCGAGGCCATCGTTGGCCGGATTGTTGGTGAGGCGCTGCAGCCCACCGCCATCGCCGCCCACTTTGTAGACCTCCCAGTTCCCGTCACGGTTCGACATGAACAACACCTGCGGGCCGAGATTATCGGTGGGGATGTCGCCGGCTTGATCGGTGGCAACGCCTGGATTGTTGCCGTTGGTATCAATGGTCATGATGCCGCAGGTGCGACCGCCATCCCAGTTGTTGCAGCCGTTGAAGGCCACGCGCCAGCTTCCCAGGATGACGGGATAGCGACCAAATAGTTCTTGCGCGCCGATCTTGATGGGCGGCACCTCATGGCGGAATCCAGCATCCTCCTGGAAATAGAGGCGGTAGCGTCCGTCGCCTTGCGCAGAGGAGTCGAAGATTACGCTGACGCCAGACGGCGACCAGTGTGGATGCGCATCTTCGGGGTGTTCGCTGATCAGGCGTTTGCCGCCGCCGTTGCGGTCGGTGCGCACCAGGTTATCCGCGCCGCCGCCGTCCCCATTGCCAACCAGTTCTCCGTTGACGTTGAAGTCGGGTTGGCGCATGTTGGCAATCGTCGGCCCGCGGCTGCCGGCGCTGACGTTGTAGACCGCGGTGTCCATGTGGCCGCCATTCCAGGTGGTGTAGGCAATGCGGCCGCTGAGGCCGGTCGGATTGCCGCCTGCGCCTGGCGTGGATGTCGCGCTCGGCGGCGCGGGCGTTGGCCCTGCGCCTGCGCCTGGCGTTGCAGGCTGCGTGGGAATGGGCGCTGAGGTCGTGCGCACATCATCCAGGTAGATGACGCCGCGGCTGGCCTGGTTATCAGGCACACCGTCGAGCACAATGGCAGAGAGCGCGGCCGGATAATCGAGCGTTTTGTTATCTGTGCCGCTGATATGCCCTACGGGCCAGGGCGCCTGATCGTCGAACCAGGCTGTCAGCTGCTGCCAGCCCTGGTGTTTGATCTGACCAAAGGTGTAGGAGCGCACCTCGCCCGCGTTGTCCTTGATCCAAACGTTGAGGAAATGACCGGCGCTGTCGCCGTAGACCCACGCCGTCAGGCCAGTGGGACGGCCGGGGAGACTCAAAGCAGGGCGCGCCTCGAAGACCACATAATTGTCGGCCACAGCCGCAAAATCGTAGGCCAGCTTGGCGGCTGACTTGCCCTCTTTGACCTGCTCGGCCGCGCGCGTCAGCGTGCCATAGGGCTGCTGGCCGCGACGCCAGACCATGTCGCGCTCAAAATCGAGCACTACGCCAGGAGGCAGCGGCGCCGCCGTTGCCGCCGGGCGCGGCGAGGGCGTCGGCGTGGCGGTCGGTCCGCGCGTGTTCGTGGGCGTTGAGGTGGAGGTCAGTTCAGTCGTCGGCGTGTCCGATGGCGCTGGTGTGGCAGTGGGCGCCAATGTGGCGGTGGCCGCCAGCGTAGGAGTCGGCGAGTTGTCGGCCATGACGGTGGGTGGAGTTTCAGCCGTGGCTGCGGTTGCCAGCGGCGCTGGCGATGGCGACGCCAGGGCCAACGTCGTGGGGGCTGTCGTGGGCGCGGAGGCCGTCCCGCGGTTGCCTGTGACCAGCACGCCGCCAACTATCACCACAGCCAGCAGGGCCAGCGCGCCGATGAAGATCGGCAGCCGCGTGCTACGGCGGGGCGGGGCGGCGGCCGCAGGCGCCGCGCTGGGGGGAACAGGCGCCGCGGCCGGGGGCTCGGTCTCCATGCGGCGGGTGTGCGCCTCGCCGATGAACGTCTGCGCTTGATGAAGAGTCGCCGCCGACTGGACGGTTGTGGCCGCGGCTGCGGCGGTCACAAGCGCGTCGGGGGGCATATCTGCCACGGCCGCGGCAAAATCGTCGGCCAGGTAGCCGGCGCGTTGATAGCGATCGGCCGGATTTTTTGCCAGCGCCTTGGCTAGAATGGCTTCCAGCCGCGGCGGCAAGTCGGCGCGGGTTTGGCGCAGGGGCGGCGGCGGCTCATGAATGTGCGCATAGGTCACGGCGTAGGGCGTTGAGCGTGTGAACGGCAGCTGTCCGCTCAACATGCGGTAGAGAACCACCCCCAGGGCGTAGACGTCGGTGCGGCGGTCTACTTCGGCGCCGGTGGCTTGTTCCGGCGCCATGTATTCGGGCGTGCCGACCACCATGCCGGTGCGGGTGAGCATCGCGCCTTCGGCCGCGCGCACCAGGCCGAAGTCCATCAGCGTCGCATGGCCGTCTGCCGTCAGCATGATATTGGATGGCTTGATGTCGCGATGAATCATGCCGCGGCTGTGCGCAAAATCGAGGGCGCTTGCAATCTGGCGTAGGACCTCGGATGCCTTGCCCAGCGGCATCGTACCGTGGTCTTTGAGCCACTGATCGAGCGTTTCGCCTTCGAGGTACTCCATCACCAGGTAGTGAAAACCGGCGTGCTCGCCTACGTCATGAATAGTGACCACGTTGGTGTGGTGCAGCTGCGCCGACGCCACGGCCTCGCGGTGGAAACGGCGCACGAAGTCCTCATCGAAGGCAAACTGCGGCGGCAGCACCTTAATCGCCACGACGCGCTGCAGCAGGGTGTCGAAGCCTTCGAAGACCATGCCCATGCCGCCGCGGCCAATTTCACGACGAATCTCATAGCGGCCAAGCCGTTGACCCACCAGGGATGAACTCATTTGCGTCCCTCAGCAACTCCCAACATGAAAGCAATCCAAAAAATAGCCAGGTTCACGATGACATTCGGGTTGAACTGCGCCTGGATCAAGAATCCAGTCACGGCTGCGATGGCTGCGATGCCGCGCGTCTGCGCGGCGCGGTCAGCGGCGGCCATGACGGCGCGCCAGGTAAGCCGGTAAAACGTGGCGATGCTGGCCGCAAACACCGCTAACCCGGCCAGGCCGACCGTCATCGCTTGATCCAGCACGATGTTGTGTGGGTCAGTTACAATAGTCGAATCTGCCAAAGATGTCAATTCTGGCGGATAGTTCGACATGAAAACGGGGGTGAAGGTGGCTGGCCCGTAGCCCAAGAGCCAGCGCCCACCAACCAGGGCAACCGTGGTGCGCCAAATGATGAGGCGCGTGGCGGTGGATGCCCGCCGCAAGTCGGTGAACGCGGGCGCGGTGGGGTTGGATGTTGCCAATGGCGCCTTGACGACGCTGACCCGGTTCATCGTCAGGAGCCAGGCGCTGCCCATCACACAGACCACGAGTGCGGCCAGCGCCAGGCGGCGATCGCGCCGGCGATAGGCCAACAGTCCCAAGCAGAGGGTTGCGGCAGCCACAAAACCGATCCAGGCCCCACGCGCCTGCGTCAAGAGCAGACAGAGCACCGTGAATCCCAGCGCCGCCCCATAGCGCCAGCGCGTCGCGCGCAAGGTCAGGCCAGATAACGGCGCTTCCCACAGGCGAGCCAGGATGAACGGGCTGACCAGGGCTAGATACGCGCCCAGGAAGTTGGAGCGTCCCAGGGTGGACAAGACGGGCGACACTGCGTCGGTTGCCCACGGCAGGGGGTCAAGGCCCAACGCCTGGATCAAGCCATAGAGGGCGACGGGCGCGCTGCCCACAATCAGCGCGGTCACCTGCCGCTCGCGCGCATCCACCGTATGCCAGGACGACAACAGCAGCAAGGCAAACAGCGGCCCGGCTGCGAGGACGAGCGCGCCGTGCAAATTGTCAGGCGCGCCCCACAGGCTGCGGCCTCGATCCACCGATGCCAGCGTAGCCGCGCCGATCACTCCCAGGTAGACAACGAGCCAGCGCCACAGTGATAGGGGCGGCGCCAGCAGCGCCTCCGGCCGGCGCACACGGGTCAACAGAGCGACGCCGCCCATCGCCAGGACGATCAGCAGGAAAAGGGTGATTTTGGCCGGCTCAAAGGCGGCGGCCGCCCAGGGGTTGAACCAGAGCGGCAGGAGCACAGCGACCAGCAGCCCGCCCAGGCGTATGAGCGATGGACCGGCGGCGCTGTGCCGCGCAGTAGCTGCCATCAATCGCCATGCGCCCACAGCCAGCGCCACAGGCGGGTGGGCCAGTCGCTGAACAAGAGAAAACCAAGCAGCAAGCCCAGGCCTAACACGCTTCCCGTGGCGGCCAGAGCGCGGCTGCCTGGCGCTAACGTGAGCTGCGCGGTGCCAGTGGTCGTTGGCGGCGGCTGGGGGGCATTTGGTGTTGATGTTGGGAGCGACGGAATCGCCCCGGTCGTGGCGAAAACCTCGTCCAGGTAGATGGCGCCGCGGCTGGCCGCGCCATCGGGCACGCCGTCGAGCACGAAGGCAAAGAAGCTGACCGGGTAGTCGAGCGTGCCGTTGTCCGGGCCGCTGATGTGACCCGCCGGCCAGGGCGCGGCGTCGTCGAAGTAGGCAACCATCTGCTGCCAGCCCTGGTGTACGACCTTGCCAAAGGAGTAGGCGCGCATTTCGCCGGCCTTGTCTTTGATCCAAACGTTCAGAAAATGACCGGAGCCGTCGCCATAGACCCAGGCGGTGAGGCCAGTGGGTTGGCCGGACAAGGCCTTGGCTGGCCGCGCTTCGAAGACGACGTAGTTGTCGGGCACGGCCGCAAAGTCATAGGCCAATTTGCCGCTGCTGGCGCCGCCTTTGACCTGCTCAGTCGAACGGGTGAACGTTCCGTAGGGCTGTGTACCACGCCGCCAGGCCGTGTCCTGTTCAAAGTCGAAGACCAGGCCCGGTCGGGCAGGCTCCGGCGGCCTGGTAGGGGCCTTAGTCGGCGGGATCGGGGTTTTGGTGGGCGGGATGGGTGTTTTGGTCGGCGGCAGCGGTGTGCTGGTCGCCGGAACCGGCGTTTGGGTGGGTGGGATCGGGGTCTTGGTGGGTTCCGCGGCTGCTTGGGTTGGCGTGGATGTCTCGACGACAACGACTTTCAAGGTCGGTGTAGCATTCGTCTCGGTAACCGGTGTGTTTGTGAGGGGCGCGGACGTGTTGGTCGCGTCGCTCCCGTTCTGCGCTGACTTGGCCGCAGTGGGCGTTGCGGTCGGGTTGGAGGGACGCTGCACCATCAGCAGCGCGCCGCCGATCACGGCCACGAGCAGTACGCCGAGGAGACCGATCAAGATGGGCATCTTGCTGGCGGGACGCGCGGTCGTGGGCGGCTGGGTGCTGGGACGCGCGGCGCCGGCCGCGACCGTGGGCGGCACAGAGTGCGCGCCTGGGCGCACCGTAGGCCCGACGGAAGGCAGCGGCGTGGGCGGGCGACCAGAAGTCGGCGCGCCGGGCGCCGGGAGCGGCGCCGACGCGGGGACTTTGCCGCCCAGGGCCGCCTCGAAGTCGCGCGCCAGTTGGCCGGCGCTTTGATAGCGATCAGCGGGCTGCTTGGCAATCGCCTTGAGCACCACCGCGTCCAGCGCTGGCGGCAGATCCGGGCGCTGTTGGCGCAGCGGCGGCGGGGCTTCATAGACATGCGCGTGCATCAAGGCGGGCGTCGTGTTGCGCTCAAAGGGCAGCCGTCCCGCCAACAGCCGATAAACGACAATGCCGAACGCGTAGATGTCCGCGCGATGATCAACGACCGTCCCTTGCGCTTGTTCTGGCGCCATATACTCTGGCGTGCCCATCACCGCGCCGGTCTGCGTCAGCGCCGCGCCTTCAGACGCACGCACCAGGCCAAAGTCCATCAGGGTGACATGCCCCTCGGCTGAGACCATGATGTTGGACGGTTTGATGTCGCGGTGTACAACCCCGCGCTTGTGCGCGAAATCCAGGGCGTCGGCGATTTGGCGCACAATGCGATTGACCTGGTCGAGGCTCAATGCGCCGCGCTCCAACCAGCGATCGAGCGTTGCGCCTTCGAGGAACTCCATGACGATGAAGTTGATCTCCTCGTGCTCGCCCACGTCGTGAATGGTGACGATGTTCGGATGTTTGAGCTGCGCGGCCATCACCGCTTCGCGTTGAAAACGACGCACGAAGCCGGGATCCATCGCCAACTGTGGTGGAAGCACCTTGATTGCTACCGGGCGCTGGAGCATCGGGTCAAAGCCGCGATAGACAATGCCCATGCCCCCGCGACCGATTTCGGCCTGGACTTCATACTTACCGAGGCGTTTGCCAACGAGTGAACCGTTCATAGATCGGGCCTTTGCGCATGAGCTAGGATGAAAAATGCAACTGTTGTTGCCTGCGATGAAAAATAGAACCGTTGTTGCCTGCGAGGAAAGATCACAGCCGCTGTATTATCGGCGAAAATGTGGGAATGGACAAAAAACCAATGCCTAGAATTTCTTTCGAGTGATGCCCTGGCGCCCCAAATCGTCTGAGGCAGCCATCCTGACAGGGCATCTTGGTGCTCGACTAGATCGCCTCGTCTGTCACTTCGTCGGCCGCTTCAGAGTCCTGCTCCAGCAGCACCAGGCGCGAGCGCCCGCCGCCTTCATCAGGCCCGACGTAGCCCTTAGCTTCGAGCTGTTCGATCAGCCGCGCGGCGCGGGGATAACCGATGCGTAGTTGGCGCTGGAGAAGCGAAGCTGAGACGCGCTTGCGCCCATGCAGCGCGGCGAGCGCTTCTTGCAGTTCGTTGTCATCCTCACGCTGTTCCAACAAACCAGCCCACGGTCGCGGCGCCTTATGGTCGCCGGGCGGCGCTTGCTTGAGCCAGAAAGCGACCACGCGCTCAGTCTCGCGCTCGCTGACGTAACAGCCCTGCACGCGGCGCAGCTTTGCGCTGTCGGACATCATCAGCAGCATATCCCCACGGCCGAGCAGTTTTTCCGCGCCTGGCGTGTCCAGGATGACGCGCGAATCAATCTGCGTGGTGACGGAAAAGGCGATGCGCGCAGGAAAGTTGGCCTTGATCAAGCCGGTGACCACATCCACGCTTGGGCGCTGCGTCGCCAGCACCAGGTGAATGCCGGTGGCGCGCGCCATCTGCGCCAGGCGGCAGATTTGACGTTCCACGTCATCGGGAGCGCTCATCATCAGGTCCGCCAGTTCGTCAATGATGATCACGATCATGGGCAGCGGGGTGATATCGGGGCGCTTGGCTGCTTTCTCGTTGTAGCTGGCTACGTTGCGCGCGCCGACCTCAGCGAACTTGCGATAGCGATCATCCATCTGCACGGTGGCCCAAGTCAGCATGGCCACGGCGTCCTCCACCTCAGTGACAACCGGCGCCAGCAGGTGCGGGATGCCATTGTAGATCGGCAGCTCAACCATCTTAGGGTCTACCATCAGAAAGCGCACGGTGTCGGGCGTGTTCCTGTAGAGCAGGCTGGTGATGATGCCGTTGATGCAGACCGACTTGCCCGCGCCCGTGGCGCCGGCAATCAGCAGGTGCGGCATTTTGCCTAGATCGGCGGCCACGGGCGCGCCGCTGACATCTTTGCCCAGCGCGACGGCCAGCGAACTGCCAACCTTCTGGAATTCAGGGCTTTCGAGCACGCCGCGCAGCGTGACCAGCGTGCTGCGCGGATTGGGAACCTCGATGCCGACGTAGGGACGTCCTGGCACCGGCGCCTCGATGCGGATGGAGGACGCCGCCAGGGCCAGGGCCAAATCATCGCTCAGGCGCTCGATCTTGCTGACGCGCACCTTGTAGCGCTCACCATTGCGCTCGATGAACCCCGGTTCGACGCCGAACTGCGTCACGGTGGGGCCGCGGTTGACGTTGACCACTTTGGCCGGCACATTGAACGCGGCCAGCGTGCGCTCGATCGTGTTTGCCATCTCGCGCATGGTTGCTTCGCCAAATCGTTGTGTACTGTCCGAGGCTAATAGACTGAGCGGCGGCAGCTTCGGTTCAGGTGGGGCGACCGCGCTGACGACGGCGGGCAGGGATGGCGGCGCAGGTCGGGCGGAGGTGCTTGGCTTGCGGCCGGGGGCGGCTGGCTCGGCGGGCTTGGCCGGCGCCGCCGTCGGGCGCGGGTTGGCGCGCGTCGGCGCGCCAGTCTCCGCGGCCGCGGCGGTTGGGGGAGCTGACTGAACTGCTGGCTGCGTGCGGGCTTTGGGGGGAGATGCCGCGGGCCGTTTGGCCGCTGGTTGAGGTTTGGACGCAACGGGCAGCGGACTTTGCTCCCACACCGGCGCGGCGGGCAGCGCGGCTGGTTGGCGGCCGGCCGTTGGATCCAGGCGCGGCGCCGCGCCGCGCAGCCAATCCAGCGCGCGCAGCAGATAGTAAAGCAGCCATTGCCAGATGGGGCGCAGAATGAGATAGCCGCCGGCGCCGATCATGACAATCAGCAGCAGCGCGCTGACGCCGCTGCCCACGCTGTCGTGCAGGAGGCTGCTAAGCGCCCATCCCAGGTAGCCGCCTCCGCGACCTGCCTGCGCCCATCGCAGCGGGTCATCCCCGCTCCACCACAGATGCGTCAACGCCAGCAGCCCCGCCAGCA
The DNA here is from genome assembly GCA_964513955.1 of uncultured Anaerolineae bacterium. GTDB lineage: Bacteria > Chloroflexota > Anaerolineae > SSC4 > Amarolineaceae > Amarolinea. The sequence continues at coordinate 16,490 of CAZEPA010000003.1, forward strand.
TCAGTTCAACGCCAACGATCATCGGCCAGCGCCAGGTGATCTTGACGAAACGCTGCACCATCAGCAAAAGACCGGCGATCATCATCGCCAGGCTCAACGGCGTGGCGCCCCAACCGAAGACCTGACGCCAGAGAGGCGCCGCGCCCGGCGTTGCCTGCCCGACGCTCAACAGGGCGACTGCGCCCGCGGCCAAGACGACCAGGCCAATCGTCTCGGTCGTCATCGAGTCGGGCGTTGGCGGCGGTTGCACGGGTGTTTTGGTGGGCGGCGGCGATTGGGTCTTTGACATGGGCGGTCAGGCGTTCCCTTACGTGCGCAACTGGAGGCGGCGCAAGCTCAGCGCCAGGCGACGGCTGGCCGGGTCAATGCTAATGACCCGCGCGGTGACGTTGGTATTCTCTTGGACTACATTGCGCGGGTGTAAAAAACTCCCCTCAGCAAGCTCAGAGATATGAATCAAGCCTTCCAGGCCTTCCTCCAGGCGCACAAACGCGCCAAAGCTGACGACATTGGTTACAACGCCTTGCACCAGTTGTCCGATGTGGTAATGCTCTTCCACGCTCGTCCAGGGAT
>CAZEPA010000003.1:17072-26531 GCA_964513955.1 uncultured Anaerolineae bacterium
GACGCGATGCTGGTCCTTGTCCACATCCATGACAAAGACCGAGATAGGCTGCCCCAATTGAAGCACTTCCGACGGATGGCCCACACGACCCCAGGAGAGTTCAGAAATGTGAATCAGGCCTTCGACGCCGCCGCCTAGATCCACAAAAGCGCCGAAGTGGCAGAGATTGCTCACGATTCCGGTGCAGCAGTCATTGGGGCGCAGCTGGCTCAGCACATCGGGCGGGCGTTCGTCCTCTTGTGCGATCCGTTCAGACAAGATCAAGCGATTGCGCGCACGGTCCAACTCGATCACGCGCACGCGAATGGACCGGCCGACGCGCACCCCCAAAGAGAGCTGACGATTGTCGTTGGTATAGGTCAGGCCGATCAGGTGGGAGGAAGGGACGAATCCGGTGAGCGAATTGAGCCTGACGAGCAGGCCCCCGCGATTGAAAGCGGTTACCAGAAGGTCAAAAATCCGATTATCGGCAAATCCCTTCTCGACCAATTGCCAGTCGCGTTCCTCAGGGGAAAGACCGGCCGCTGGGTCCGGGTCCGCCTCCACCGCCGACGATGCCTCGTCCGTTAGGTATTTTTCCTCAGAGGCGGGCAAGGGCAAATGGGGTGGTTTTTCGTGGTGAGTGGTCTCCCCTTCGGCTAATAGAGATTCCCAATAGCCGTCCTCCGCCCACGGGGGGGTCTCCTCGTTTGTATGACCTGAACCTGCCTGCTTTGACTGTGAAGAACTATTATGACGCCACACCATGTCTACTACTCCCGCTGTAATTTCTCTTTTTCCATGTCGGCGAGGGTCCGCGCCACCTCTGTGATGGCGACTCGCTGTTTACGATACAAATCAGACTCGCTCAGCGCCAGGCGCCCGGCAATGTCGCGCACGCGTTCGCCCTGCACAAAGCGCATCTCCAGGATATTGTACAAGAGCCATTCTGTCGCCGTCAATTTGCGATCGCCGCTGGGGCGCTGCAGCTCAATGGCTCGCTTGAGCGCCGTGCGCAGGGCGCGGCTGGGGTTGTTGTCGTTTTCGGCCAGCAAATCGCCCACCACACGCAGTTTGAGCAGGGGGCTGGCCGTCAACTTTGGCCCGCCCCAGTAATGCGTCAGCGCCTCACGCACCCATCGTTCAAAGTCTGGCTGCGCCACCAGGCTGGCGTCATTCAGGGCTGGCATCGGCGTCGCGCCGGTGTACTGCACCGTGCTCCGCCACGCTTGCATGCGTTCGATTTCGGGGATGATGGTGCGCAGGGCTGCAAAAAGTCCTTGCTGCACCTGGCGATCTTCCAACGCCTTGGCGGCTTGACGCAGGAGCGCATGCACCATGAAACGCTCTTCAGTCGCCAGACTTGTCCGCGCGGTTTGGGCTGGATCCATCGCCAGGCCCAGCCAACCAAGGAGGCCGGCGCCATTTTGCTCATGCAGGGGAAAAAGCCAGGTGCCGCCGACGATCAACATGTCGGGTGCAGGCGGTTGACTACCATTGCGTGCGCCCGTGTTTGGATCGAGGCGCGCCACGGCTTCCTCGAAATCCTCACTTTGGACAAAGGCCTCCGCCGCGTCGCGTGGGCCAACCACCGCTTCCAGGTGAATTCGTTCATCAGGCGGCACGGCTGCCACAAAACCGGCCGGCATGCGCAGCGTTTCGCACAGCGCCACGAGGACATTTTCCAGCACCTGCCGCAGATCGGTCGAAGTGAGGAGATGGCGATCAATCTCAGCCAGCCAGGCCACCTCTGCGCGGTCACGCCAGTAGATCAGGCGATCAATCAGCGGTTTGGCCAGGTGAATGGCAACCTGTAAGAGGATGATCGTCGCCACGACGGCGGAGACCAGCACCATCTCGCGCGGTAACCCCCACAATTGTTGGGTGTCCGGCATGGCGATCATCAGGATGACGATCAAGGTGCCCAAGATGGGGCCGCGCAGCAAGTAGTACATCAAGCTTTGGCGCACCACACGATCAGGCGCCAGGACGCCGAAGTAGGCAACGGTATACGTGAGCACCACGAGCATGAAGTTGATCACCAGGTTGCCCGCGGTGGCGAGGATGAGCACGACGACCGGAGAAAAGAAGGACGGCGCCGAAATGAGAATCAAGAAGGGAAAGACGCCAAAGCCCGGCGCGGCAAACGCCGCTCCCAGGTAGTTCAGGCGCCGGCGGGCGGCTGGGGTGAGGCAGCGCCGCCGCGCTTCGAACACGTTACGCGCGCCGAAAAGGGCCGTCACGCCAAAGAAAAGGACGTAGACTGGAAAGAGGGGGCCAGGCGAAAGGTGCGCTACGGGCAGTTTGACGCTGCCATCAGAGACCAGGAGATCGCTGAATACGGCCAGCACGCATAGAAGAGCGCCAATGACATAACTCACGATCACCGTGGCAAAACGCCGCCGAGAACGCCAGTTGGTGGTGGAAAGGAGCGCATGCGAGAAATGCAGATAAGCCGCAGGGATAAAAGCAATCCCCAGCCATTGGATGCGTAGCCAGGGCACCGCCGCGGTCACCGAGGTGACGCGCCCCACGGCGACATCGCCTGCGTACACCACCATGACGCAAGCCAGCAGCGCGGCGAAGGAACGTCCCACATCGCTGAGCAAATTGTGCGTCAGGACATAAATCAGCAGCGAAAACGCCAGAATGACCGTCGCCGACGACAAGATGAGATTGGCAAAGGCAAAAATTCGTGTCCAGTCTATGGCAAACACACTATCTATCTCAAGAATCCGCCAAAAAACAAAGCTATATCCAAATTCACAAAGTAGCGTTCATTGAATCCACAAAATGAAAGGCCCAGTTTACGACAAAAACGTACGGCGGGATCATTCTTGCTCTGCACGGCCAGCATGACCCGGCGCACCCCGCGCTGGGCGCCCCACTCATGTGCGGCGCGCAGCAGCGCCGTGCCAATGCCCTGACGTCGTGCAGGGGCAGCTACCAGCAGGTGATCCACCCAGCCTAATTCGCGATCGGGCTGCAGGCTCATGACCGTGTAACCAAGAATGTCCTGTCCATTTTCGGCAACCAACACGCAGTCGCCGCGTTCCCACTGATCGAGCAGCCCCTCGCCCCACGGCGGATAGGAGGCCTTGAGCGGCCGCGGCAGGCGCACGAGGCGCAGCGTCACGGTGATGACGTCTTCCTCTGCGCGTTGATCCACTTGCCAGACGTAATCGGTCGCGAACGCGCCGCTGATGTGATAACAGCGAGATAAGTCAGCCAGGTTGGCTGGGCGAATGTGCACAGGCAAGTCCGCACCTTTCCATGGGGAATGATCTGCAACCGTTACTTGTTATCACCGCGCGGCCGCTGAAAATAGGTGGCAGCGGCTTCGGTGCGATTGCTGACGCCGAGCTTCTGGTAGATGTTCTGCAGGTGAAATTTAACCGTGTTTTCGCTTAGCATCATGCGATCGGCAATTTGCGCATTGGTCATGCCCTGCGAAACCAGGGCGAGCACTTCATCCTCGCGTTCTGACAGCGTCTGCAGCGTTGGCTCCAGCTTGGGCTGCCCGTGGCTGACCAGCCAGCGGCGCGCGGCGCGTGGAAAGACCAACTGGCCGTGATGAACCTGGCGGATGGCAGTCACCGTCTGTGCGGGCGGTTCGGTCTTCAAAGCGATGCCATCAGCCTCTAGTTCCAACGCGCTCTGAAAGGATTCACCATCGCTAAACGCGGTCAGGATTAGAACTTTGGTCGGCAGGTTTTCGCGCCGAATTTGGGCCAGGCACTCCAGGCCGGTCATATCCGGCAATTGGATGTCAATCACTGCCACATCTGGCCGCTGTGCGCGCACTTCACTGAGCAGGTCGCGGCCGTTCATGGCCGAGCCTACCACGTCCATGTCGGCCTCTTGCTTCAGGATACCGCGCAGCCCTTTCAGAACGAGTTCATGGTCGTCCGCCAGGACGACGCGAATCGGACGGTATTCCGTCTGTTCGTCGTCGGCAGGGTGGCCGTTATTGCTCATACAACGGAATCCTCACCTGGATGCGTGTGCCTTGTCCAGGGACGCTGTGAATCTCAAACGCGCCGCCCACCATTTTGACGCGGTCGCGCATGCCGCGCAGGCCGATGTGGTGGCCGGCCTTTTCTTCATTCTCGGCTGCCAGAGCCGCCAGGGCGTCGAAACCGGCGCCCTGGTCCGCCACGGTCAGGCAGAGACTGCCGTCCTGCATGCCCAGGCGCACGTCGTGACGATTGACGCCTGCGTGTTTGTGCGCGTTGAACAGTGCTTCCTGCAAAATCCGATAGACGGCAATCTTGATCGGCAGCGGCACCATCGGCAGTGCGGTCTCCACCTCCAGGTCTACTGTGCCGCCCGTCAACTCCTCGTGCTGAATGATCAGCCCTTCGACCACGGCCTGTAACTGGCGGCGGGCAAATTCAGGCGGCCGAAACGTGCCGATGAAATTGCGAATTTCGGTGAGCGAACTTTCGAGCAGGCCCGACACGCGCGGCAGTCGCTTCTGCAGCTCTGTGTAGTCTTCCAGCGTCAAGCCAGCGTCATGCGGCGCCAGTTGACTTTGCAGCAGGTTGACCTGGGAGAGGGCGGCAAACATATTCTGCACGGGGCCATCATGAATGTCCAGGATGATGCGCCCGAACTCTTCTTCGTTGATCGTGAGCATGTCGAATGAGGCGGCGCGCGCCTGCTGCCACTGCTGCCGCTGTTCCTGCACCAAATGCTGCAGCGCGAGGGCGTGCGCCGCCAGGCGTGTCGTCGCCTCAGCGCCCGCTGACGCAGCAAAAGCCAGCCGCAACCGCCCCCACGGCTCATCGTCAAGAGCCACCGGCGCTTCGCGCCAAATCGCAGCCGCCTCGTCCAGGACGGTCTCCGCCAGCAGGTCATCCCCGCGCCAAAGCTGCGCCCGCCCGGCGCCGCTCATGTGCGCTACAGCGGTCAGCGCCGCCTGCCAATTGCCATCTCGCTGCCTCACGCCAGGCACCGCTTCTCCTTTACCCTCTGCTGCGTTAGAGCGCCTTTTCGTAGACTCGATAGCGTTTGTAGACGCGACCGCCAAGCATCTGCAAGGCCCGGTTCATCATCACGTTGCTCTCCAAAATCCACGAGCCTTCGCCACGCTGATAGCCCTTGGCCAGGCCGGCACGCGCGGTTTCATAATAAAGCAGCGCGTCCACCCCGCGCCCGCGCCACTCTTCGACGACGCCCAGCGCAATCACGCGCGCGGCCTTGATCTTGCGCTGATAATAGAGCGCCTTGAGGATGGTAATCGGATTGACGCGACCGTTCATCTGCTTGAGAACCACATTGACGTCGGGCAGCGTCAGGCCAACGCCCACCACGCGGCCTTCCTCTGGCCCCTGCGCCACCTCCGCAATCCAGATCAAGTCCGGGTCAACCGCCTGCTTGAGTTGTTTCGCCAGGTGGTCAATCTCCGCCTCGGTCATCGGGACAAAGCCCCAATTCTTCTCCCAGGCTTGATTGTACACTTCCTTGAAACGCTCGACCTCGCGACCAAAATCCTTCATGTCAATCGGCCGCAGGCGAACTTCACCGCGCTTACGCACCTTCTCTGCCACGCGCGTTAGCTTGCTGGGCAGCTGCCCGAGGTCACGCGCTTCGCCGAAGTCCATGAAATAGGCGAGCAAGTCCATGGCTTTCTGAAAACCGGCCTGCTCGATCAATTCTGGATAGAAGGGCGGGTTGTAGGTCATCATCACCATAGGCGATGAATCAAAGCCATCCACCAACAACCCACATTCATCGTTCGTCGAAAGGTTCATCGGCCCGCGAATGGCCGTCATGCCGCGCTCTGCCACCCACTCGCACGCCGTGTCGAGCAGCGCCGTGGCGACCTGCGCATCGTTGACGCACTCGAAAAAGCCGAAGAAGCCGACCTGCTCATCGTGAAATTCGTTGTGACGGTGATTGATGATCGCCGCAATGGTGCCGACCACCTCGCTGTCCAGCGGCGCCATGGGCAGACCCGGCGCAATCGTCATGTTGGGCTGTTTAATGATCGCCGTCGCCAGGAAAAGCGCCACTTCCATGTGTTCAAAAGAAGGATTCTTCTTGGGATCGAGCATGACTTTGCGATCGCCGATCAAGGGTGGAACCCAATAAGGATCGCCCTTGTAGAGGCGCCAGGGGAACTTGATGAACTGCATCTTTTCGCCGTTCGTTGTCACCTCGGTGACGCGTAAGTTAATGAGTTCCGTTTTCATGATTCACCCGATCGGTATCTACCAGCAGACAGGCAAGCTCAACGTTGGGGTCGCGACGGATTGATTATATCGCAAATGACGTTTTGCTGCCACTTGTCGCACGGCGCGCGGCGGGCTGGCCTCGCGCGCAGGGTTTTCACATTTCGGGACGACTGTAGTAGAATGAGAAGGGATAAATGAGGTATTCGTATGACTGTTAGTGACAACAACCAACCCTCTCCAACCACGCTCGATGGGCTGCTGGCTATGCTGTCCAAGAGCTTGACTCCTCAAGATCGTGATTTGATCGAACGCGCCTACCGCGTGGCTGATCAGGCCCACGCAGGACAGCAGCGCGCCTCCGGCGAGTCGTATATGTACCACCCGCTGGCTGTGGCCGGCGTCCTGGCCGAGATCAATCTCGACGCAGCCACCCTGGCGGCTGCCCTCCTACACGATGTGGTCGAAGACACGCCGTATACCATTGAAATGATGCAGCGGGACTTTGGCCCAGAGGTCGCCAAATTGGTGGACGGCGTGACCAAGCTCGACAAGATCAATGAGCTGCGGCGCTCTCAGGAACGCATGGCTGACAACAAGGCGGAATCGCTGCGTAAGATGTTCCTCGCGATGGTGGACGACATTCGCGTGGTGCTCATCAAGCTGGCTGACCGCCTGCACAACATGCGCACGTTGGGCGCCCTGCCCGAACATAAACGCAGGCGCATTGCGCGTGAGACGCTCGAAATCTTCGCGCCGCTGGCCAACCGCCTGGGCATTTGGCAGATCAAATGGGAACTCGAAGACCAGGCTTTCCGCTATTTGGATCCTCCCACCTACAAGGCGATTGCGCAGGCCATTGACCAGCGCCGCGTGGAGCGCGAACGCGCCATCGGCCTGGTGGTCAACACGCTGGAGCGCGAGCTGCGCCAGATGGGCATCGAGGCGCATATTTATGGGCGGCCAAAACACATCTACAGCATCTGGCGCAAAATGAAGCGCAAGGGCGTTGACTTCGATCAAATCTATGACGCCCAGGGGGTACGTGTGGTGTTGGACGAAGTACGCGACTGCTACGCGGCCCTGGGCATTGTGCACAGCCTGTGGCGCCCCATCCCTGGCGAGTTCGACGATTATATCGCGACGCCGAAGGAGAATCAGTACCGGTCGCTGCACACGGCCGTGGTTGGCCCTGGCGGCCGGCCGCTCGAGGTTCAGATTCGCACCAACGACATGCAGCACACGGCCGAATATGGCATTGCCGCGCACTGGCGCTATAAAGAGCAGCCCACGCGGCGCGATGTGGATTTCGAGAACAAAATTGCCTGGCTGCGGCAGTTGATGGAATGGCGTCAGGAGGTGAGTGAGGCGCAGGAATTTGTGGACGCGCTCAAGACCGACATCTTCCAGGATCGCGTCTACACGTTCACGCCGCGCGGCGACATCATTGACCTGCCGGCTGGCGCCACACCCGTGGATTTTGCCTACGAGGTGCACACGGAGATCGGTCATCGCTGCCGCGGCGCACGCGTCAATGGGAAAATGCTGGCATTGGACAGCAAACTGTCGCACGGCGACCAGGTTGAGATCATTACGGTCAAGCGCGGCGGCCCCAGCCGTGATTGGCTCAATCCTCATCTCGGCTTCGTGCAAACCCAAAAAGCGCGCAGCAAAATTCGACAGTGGTTTCGTAAGCAGGACCGCCAGGAGAACATTACTGAGGGCCGCGATCTGCTGGAAAAAGAGCTGCGCCGCCTGAGCGTGCAGCCGCCCAGCTATGAAACCCTGGCCAAGCAGTTTGGCTACGACAAGGTGGATGATCTTTTCTGCGCCATTGGCGCCGGCGACATCAATCCGCAGCAAATAGCCAGCCGCATGCTGGAAGAAGAGCGGCCGCAAGACCCGGTGATGCTGATTCCCCCAGAGTCCGTGGCCGGCAAGCGGCCAAGCGAGCTGGATGACGTCAGCGTCTCCGGCGTCGAAGGGCTGCTGACCCATCACGCCCGCTGCTGCAAACCGCTGCCCGGAGAAAGCATCATCGGTTACGTCACGCGCGGGCGCGGGGTTTCTATTCATCGCCGCGACTGCCCCAACATTCTCTCCACCAAAGACCAAGAGCGCCTCATTTCAGTGGACTGGGGAGGCGAGAAGCAAACCTATCCGGTCAGCATCAGCGTCAGAGCCTACGATCGCAGCGGCCTCCTGCGCGATATTGCCAGCCTGGTGGCCGACGAGAAGATCAACCTGCGTGAGGCGCAGGCGCGCACGGGTCTAAAGGACAACCTGGCCATTGTCACGGCGACACTGGATATCAGCAGCACCGTGCAGTTGAGCCGCATCCTGACGCGCATCGAGCGCCTGTCGAATGTCGTAGAAGCGCACCGCATGGCCGGATAAGCGGCCGGCGCGTGAGCCTGGCATTCTGCGCCAGCCTTGCCTTGCAGATCATCATGCGGGTTTACGCATCGAGACTTTCAAGGCGCCTGCGCCCCCGGTCCCCATCCGAAATGGCGCATTTGGACCAGCGACGCCAGTCGCAGACCGGCTAAGAGCCTCCATCGCGTCAATCCTTCATCAAATAATAAGGCGCCAGGAGCGTTTCTCCTGGCGCCTTATTTGTGTTCATCCCGGTTGAAATCGGCTGGCTTTCAACACCTCGATTTCACCACGACAAACAGGGTTCGTGTCTCATCTGCTCGGCCAATTGGCATTCTCTACGCAGTTGCGTTGGCGCTTGTGCGCGTCAGGCGATGCGGCGGCGGAGGACCAAGGCAGCCCCACCAACCAGCAGCGCCAGCGCGGCGAGCGGCAGCAGTGCGCTGTTCGTCTGAGCATTCAGGGTGGAAAGGGTCACTGCGGTTGGTGCAACCGCGGTGTAGGCAAAGGTGTCAATGCCGATGTAGTTGGAATTATCGCCGCTGGGGCCGCCGCCGGTCACAAAGTAGCGGAAGGCAAAGCGGCCCAACGTGGGCGTCGGCACCTGGGCGGACGTCAACGTAACCGAGTACTGGGTCCAGGTCTCTGGATAACCCCCAACGACCAGGGTCGGGTTGACCTCAACCAGCAGGGTGGTGAAATCACCGACGCTGGTTTCAGTTGCGCCAACGTTGGTGCTGGCGCCGTTCAGGCTCATGCGCAATTCCAGACGATCGGGGTAGATGCTCCCCGCGACCGTTTGCGTCCAGAAGGAGACGGTGTCGCCTGCCGACAGGGTCACGGCTGGAGTCATTTCCCAATTGCTGATGGTACCCACGCCGGCGGTGTTGTTGAAGTTGGCGCCGAGATAGGACGTCGTGCTGCCAGC
>CAZEPA010000004.1:0-25896 GCA_964513955.1 uncultured Anaerolineae bacterium
CATCGGCGAGGTGGTCGGTGAATTCGTCGGAGCGGACCGCGGACTCGGTTTCCTGGTCAACCTGGGCCGCAACCTGCTCGACACGCCGCTGATGTTTGTGGCTCTGTTCACCCTCATCGCCCTGGCGTTGTGCCTGTATGGTCTTGTCAGCCTGATCGAGCGCTGGCTCCTGCGCTGGAAAATCACGCCATGAAGTGCCTCAGACAGTTCCATCAGCAAAAATACAGAGACGTGCACAGAAAGGATCAACAATGAAGATGAGACGAGCAAAAGCAGCCAACCTACTGACCATGATTGCCCTTTTCACGCTCATGACGGCCTGCGCTCCCGTGACGCCCCAGGCAGCGCCGGCGGCTACCGCGCCGGCAACCACCTCGGTGGCAACCGCAGCCGCGCCCGCGACGCCTTCAACGGCCGCAGCGGCCGGCCAGACCATCGAGCTGGCAATGGGCTACATTCCCAGCGTTCAGTTCGCGCCTTTCTATGTATCCGTAGAAAAGGGTTTCTACCGCGACGAGGGGTTGGAGATAAAATTCCGCTACGGCTTCGAGTCAGACCTGATCAAATTGGTCGGCGCGAACGAGCTGCAGTTCATGATTGGCAGCGGCGAGGAAGTGATCCTGGGGCGCGCCCAGGGTCTGCCGGTCGTCTACGCCATGAGTTGGTATCGCAAATTCCCCGTGGTGGTCTTTGCGCCTAAAGGCAGCGGGCTGGATACGCCCGCCAAGTTAGTCGGGCATAAAGTGGGTATTCCAGGCCTCTACGGCGCCAGTTACGTTGGTTGGAAGGCGCTGGTCTATGCCACGAAGTTGGACGAGAGCCAGGTGCGGCTGGAAAGTATCGGCTTTACGCAGGTCGCGGCTGTGCAGGCCAAACAGGTGGACGCGGCGCTCGACTATTCTGTCAATGGCCCGGTGCAAATGCGCCTGGCCGGACAAGACGTGGATGAGATCTTCATCTCCGACTTCATTGACTTGCCCTCCAATGGGATCATCACCAACGACAAGACAGTGGCCGAGCAACCAGAACTGGTGCATAAGTTCGTGCGCGCCACCTTGCGCGGCCTGGAGTATGCCCTGGCCAACCCAGACGGCGCGTTTGCCCTGAGCCTCAAGCAGGTGCCTGAGGCCGGCGCGGATGAGACCGCGCGCAAGACCAATCGCGCCATCTTCGATGAAGTGCTCAAGCTGTGGCAGACCAATGACGCGCTTGGCGTATCGGACCCGGCGCGGTGGGAGACAGCCGCGCGCTTTATGCGCGCGATGGGCCTGATTACTGCCGACGTCAAACCGGAGACGCTGTACACGAACCAGTTTGTGAAACCATAATAGGCCACGAACCTGTGATTGGAGAGGCATGGACGACGCGTTGATCACAGTCACGCGGCTGAGCAAGAGCTATGTGCAAAATGGCGGCCAGGTCAAGGCGCTGGCCAACGTCAGTTTTGATGTGCACGACGGCGAGTTCGTCGCGTTGGTAGGCCCTTCAGGCAGTGGAAAGAGCACCCTCCTGCGCATGGTGGGCGGCCTCTTGACGCCTGACGCGGGTGAAGTTCTGGTGGACGGTCGCACAGTGACTGGCCCACGCGCCGAGATCGGCTTCGTCTTTCAAGCGGCGAATCTGATGCCCTGGCGCACGGTGCTCGATAACATCGCCCTGCCGCTCGACGTATTAGGCGCGGCGGCTACCCGTGCAGGCGCCCGGCATGAGGCCAAACGCCTGAGCGACCTGGTCGGCCTGCAAGGCTTCGAGCAGGCCTATCCACACCAATTGTCGGGCGGTATGCAGCAGCGCGTGGTGCTGGCGCGGGCGCTCATTCATCGCCCGCGCCTGCTGCTGCTCGATGAACCATTCGGCGCGCTCGACGCGCTGACCCGCGAGCGCATGAACTTTGAGCTGCTGCGCGTGTGGCAGCTGCGCCACGCCACCGTCCTCCTCGTGACCCACAGCATCCAAGAAGCGGTCTTCCTGGCCGACCGTGTGATGGTGATGGGGCCGCGCCCTGGGCATATCATCGCCACGATTCCGATTGCTCTGCCGCGCCCGCGCAGCGCCGACCTGCTGAGCAGTGAGCATTTTGGCCGCCTGGCCCTGACCGTACGTCGCCTCATTGACCAGGCCGGCCAGCCCTGGCCCGGTCCGCCATTGTGAGGCAGTAGGAGGGAGATTGGAGACCGGAGATCGGAGACCGGTCGCTGTGAGGTTGTCTTACCCATGCATCACACCCACCCCATGACCTGATCTCTGATCTTATCCCTGATCTCTGATCTCTCCAGCAGGCCTTGAATTTTAGCGCGCTTCAGGGTATAATACGGTCTTGTGAACAGCCTACTCTCAACACGCCTATACTGGCATGATGCCTACCTGCGCAGCTTCGAGGCCGCCGTGAGCGACCTGACCACGGTTAACGGCCAAACCGCTGTGGCGCTCACCGCCAGCGCGTTTTATCCCACGGGCGGCGGACAACCCCATGACACTGGCCTGCTCAACGGCGTTGCCGTGACTGAGGTCCTCGCGGACGATGACAAGGTGTGGCATCTGCTGGACGCGCGCGTGCCCGCCGGCCTGGTGCATGGTCAGATTGCCTGGCCGCGGCGCTATGACCACATGCAGCAGCACACGGGACAGCACATTCTTTCCCAGGCCTTCATCGCGACCAGCGGAGCGGAGACCGTCGGTTTTCACCTCGGCGTACACAGCGCCACGATTGATCTCAACCAGGCTGCCGTCAGCCAGGCCGACCTGGACGCAGCCGAAACCCTGGCAAATCAGATCATCGCCGACAATCGGCTTGTGCGCGGCCGCTTCGTCAGCCCTGAGGAGCTGCCCAGCCTGCCCCTGCGCCGACCGCCCAAAGTGCAAACGGACATCCGCGTCGTTGAAATTGCCGACTTCGACTGGTCGGCCTGTGGCGGCACGCACGTGCGCCAAACGGCGGAAGTTGGACAGATCAAGATTCAGCGCCTGGATCGGCGCGGTGCAGAAACGCGGATCGAGTTCTTGTGCGGTCAGCGCGCCCTGGCCGACTATCGGCGCAAGCAGGGCACCGTGCAGGCCCTCATCAACCGCTTGGATACGGCGGAGGATGACTTGCCTGCGGCCGTGGATCGTTTGCAGGACAAGCTGCGCGCCGCGCAGCGTCAACTGCGCGAGGCGCAGGCTGAGCTGGTCGCGGCCGAAGCTGCGCGGCTGTGGGATGCCGGTCGCGCGGTAGGCGAGCGCCGAATGGTGCAGGCCTACCTGGACAATCGCACGCCAGAGACGGTCAAGGCGATTGCCAGCGCCCTGCGCGCTCACCCAGGCTGCGTGGCGGTTCTGGCCTGCGAAATCAGCGCGGAGAGCGGCGGTCATCTGTTTTGCGCGGCTGCCGCCGATGCGGGGCTGGACATGGGGCCAATCATGGCGGCGGCGACGGCGGCCGGCGCGCGCGGCGGCGGTCGCGGCGCGTGGGCGCTGGGCGGCGCGCCCAACGCGCTCCTGCTGAGGCAGGCTTTTGACGCGGCGGCCGCGGCCCTTGCCCGTTCGATCACGCACGTCTAACATCACGAGGAGTCGTGTATGCAGGAAATTGCACCGGGTGTGTTCATTGAAACCGGGTATCGCAACGCCAATGTCGGCTGCATCATCACCGACGAGGGGGTCATCCTGGTGGACACCCCCATGGTCCCCGCCCAGGCGCAGGCATGGCGCAAGCATGTGGCCGAAGCATCCAACAACACCCGCATCCTTTACGTCATCAACACGGATCACCACCGCGGACATTCGCTCGGCAATCAGTTTTACCTGCCCGCGCCCGTGGTGGCGCACGAACGCGCCTGGAAGGAAATGCGCGGCTACACTGAGAATTTCAAACAGCGGGTGCGCGACTCCTTCAAGAAAGAACCGGACATCCAGGTGCAGTTCAATGATCTACAGATCATTCGGCCCGAAATCACCTTCAAGAAGCGGTTGACGATCTTGCGCGGCGGACGCGAAGTGCGGCTGATTTGGATCGGTGGGCACACCCTGGCCACGGCCGTGGTGTGGATGCCCGCCGAACGAATCCTGTTTGCCGGCGATTCGGTTTGGCTGGACCAACATCCGTACATGGCCCAGGCTAACTCGCGCGACTGGCTGCACGGGCTGGCCTTCATCAAGAAACTCAATCCGGTCACGATCGTGCCGGGTCATGGCCCGCCGTGCGGCGTTGAAGCTGTGGATCGAGTCACCGATTACATTCGTTACATGCGCAACCAGGTCAAGGTCATGTTCCGGCAAGGTAAGTCGAAGCAGGAGACCGGCTCCATTTTGGTCAAAGACCTGGTCACCTGGTTCCCGATCCCAGCCGGACGCAAAGCCAAGATCGAATCGCAAATCAAGCAAGGCATTGGACGCGTGTACGAGGAAGTCAAGCGCAGCGCCAATGAAGCGGCATGAGATGTCGCCCCAACTGACAAGGCTGCGAGACATGCCATGGCCTACGATATAGTTCACGATACGAACACCCCGGCTGATGAGGTGCGCAGGCTGCTGGACAGCGCAGAGGGCCTGCTGCCCCTGATGCGAGGAAGGCCGTCAGTCGTTTCGCAGCTGCTGGAGATGTTTGACCAGCTCGATGCGCGCATTCCAGCTCTTGAACAGCAGGGCGTTGACATGCGCGGCGAACAGGGGCGTTGGGAGGCGCTGCAACGGGCTTTGCGCACACGCGCGCGCTGGGCCGTGTCGGCCATTGACTCTTGGCCTGCGGCCCGGCAGCAAACGCAACCCCAGCCGGGGCAATGGTGGTGGCGCCTGGACGAGACGCTCGCCGCTGAAAGGCGGCGCGCCTGGCTGCGCGGCGCGGCCATGGTCCTACTTATCGTCACGGTCGGCTTCGTAGCCGTCAGGATCTTCCGCATCTACTTCCCGGTGGATCCCAATGTGGCGGCGGCCAATGACCGCCGTCTGCAAGCGGAACGTCATGTGCGCGAGGGCGATTGGGCTGGCGCCTTCGCTATGTACGAACAAGCGACCCAGTTCGCGCCGGACGATCCCATGTTATACTTGTGGCTTGGGGTGTTGAGCGAGCAAATGGGACAGCCAGAGCAAGCCGAACCGTGGTACGAGAAGGCGCGGCCGCTGCTGCATGATGCGGCGCGCTTTCATGTCGAGCGCGGATTCGTCTACTTGCAGGCCAACCGCCCGGCCGATGGGGAACGTGAGGCGCGCGCGGCGCTGGCCCTAGACGATCAATCGGCCGTCGGATACTACGTCCTGGCGAGCGCACTGGAAATGCAGAAGCAAACTGACGCCGCCATCGAGGCCTACAAAATGACGGCCAGTCTGGCCGAGGGCAAGGATGCGGACCTGACGGCATTGGCCCGCGTGCACATGGGATTGCTGCTGCAATCGGCGCCATTTGAAGATCTAAACGCGTTGACGCCCACGCCATGAGGTGGGACCAGCGCCGCAGGGCCGGCTCGCGGTTCGCAGGCGCAGCTGCATCGGCCACGCGCGAAGGCTTGAGTCGTTGTAGTAGATGTGATGGCAAGTGGACAGGCAGGTAGAGAAGCAGATGGAGGTCGTGTTGACTACTGACCGTGACTATTACACTGTGGAGATTGCAGGATTGACTCGCCGGTTGCCCTTGTTTGAAGTGGCGCCGGGCGTGCGCATTGCTGTGTTCAACATGCTGGGCGATACCACCGTGGTCAAGGCGGCGGCGGCCGTCCTTTCCGAGCGCATCAAACAGCAAGCAGGCGACGCCGATGTGTTGGTCACAGCCGAGGCCAAAAGTATTCCCCTGATCTACGAGCTGTCTGCGCTGTTGGGCCTGCCCTACATCGTGCTGCGCAAAACGTACAAGCCGTACATGGGCAATGCTCTCACAGCCGACACCCTTTCCATTACCACGGGCGCGCCCCAGCAGCTCTTTCTCGACGAAAAAGATCGCGCCAGCATCGAAGGTCGGAAGGTCATCCTGGTGGATGACGTGGTCAGCACGGGAAGTACACTCGCCGGCATGAGATCGGTGATTGCCAAAGCTGGCGCAACCGCCCTGGCTACGGCGTCCGTCTTTACGGAAGGCAACGACGATGGCTGGAAGGACGTCATAGCCCTCGGCAATTTACCGGTGTTTACAGAGCAGCCGTCATGAGAACTTTTCTATAACAAGAACGTTTGGTATCATGAAGTAAACAGTCTCTCTACCCTGACCACCGTTTGGTTGGCCAACGTGGAGAAGCGAAGGACGCATGTTCGAAAAACTGGAATCCACGGTTGCCCGTTATCAGGAGCTCACTCGCTTGCTGGGCGACCCGACACTATTCAACGACAATCAGCGCGCCGTTGAACTGGCGCAGGAACACGCCAGCTTGACCGAATTGGTAGAGACCTACCAGCGTTACCGGCAGGTTGTAGCCGAGCAGGTTGAGGCGGTCACGCTCTTGAACAGCGATGAAGAGCCTGACCTGCTGGCGCTGGCGCGCGAAGAAATCGGCCAGTTGGAGCAGGAGCGAGCAGACCTGGAAGCGCGTCTTCATCGGCTGCTTGTGCCCAAAGACCCGAACGATGAGCGCGATGTCATCGTAGAGATTCGTGCAGGCACCGGCGGCGACGAAGCTGGTCTGTTTGCGGCTGATCTATTTCGCATGTACACGCGTTATGCAGAGAATCATAACTGGAAAGTTGACCTGCTGAACTCGCATGAATCGGGCATCGGCGGCTTCAAAGAGGTCATCTTCGAGGTGCGCGGCCGCGGCGCTTATTCACGACTGAAGTACGAGAGCGGCGTGCATCGTGTGCAGCGGGTGCCAACCACCGAGTCTCAGGGCCGCATTCACACCTCCACGGCGACGGTGGCAGTGCTGCCAGAGATGGACGAAGTCGAAGTGGACATTCGGTCGGAAGACCTGCGTATTGACGTCTTCCGCGCGGGCGGTCCCGGCGGTCAGAGCGTGAACACCACCGATTCGGCCGTGCGCATCACGCACCTGCCGACCGGTATCGTTGTCTCCAGCCAAGATCAAAAATCGCAGCTGCAAAACAAAGTCAAGGGCATGCAGATTCTGCGCGCCCGGCTCTACGACGCAGAACGACGCAGACAGAACGAAGCCCAGGAGGCGACGCGGCGCAGCCAGGTGGGCAGCGGTGAACGCGCAGAGAAAATCCGCACCTATAACTTTCCCCAAAACCGCGTCACCGATCACCGAATCGGCAAGACGCTCTATCAGTTGGAAACTGTCCTGACGGGCGATCTCGATGAATTCATCAACGAACTGAGCACGGCCGATCAGGCCGAACGCTTGCAGGCAGCTTCCGAAAGCGATGAATGAACATACATTGGCAGGTGAAAATCTCGTATCCGTGGCTGTGCCCTGGATCGCCCGGCAATGGCGCCGGAGCCATCATTCTCACAAACACCATGTCGGCAGCCGACATGACATCCTTACAGGAGGCCTGACTTCATGATGCAGGTCAATGGACGACCGGCAGCGTCCCAACGACGGGACAGATATACGCCCCCCACTTCCTTTGTCAATGAACAGACCAATCTCTCCTTTTCGTTTGCTTGGCGACTCGACCCCAGCACGAATGTGGGTCGGGCGATGGCCGCGGCATTCCAACGTTTGCGCAGTTCGCAATCGGAAACGCCCCGCCTCGACGTCGAGATTCTGCTCGCCTCGGTGCTCAACACAGATCGCGTGGGCCTCTTTGCCCACCCAGAGCGCCCTCTCAGCCCCGCCGAGAGAAGCCGTTTCGAGGAATTGATCGAACGCCGCCGCCGGCACGAACCCGTCGCCTACCTGGTTGGCAGTCGCTCGTTCTTCGGGCTCGATTTTCTGATCACACCGCAGGTGCTGGTCCCACGACCGGAAACAGAACTCTTGGTCGAACATGCCATCCTGGCCATCGAATCGCTCGTCACGCGCAGCGCAGAGGCGTACAGCGACGCGTGGCTGGTCGGTAACCGGCCGCCGGCAACTAACGGGCATGGGCCTGGCCGTTACCCGCCTTACGCCCAATTCTTCAGGCCGCCATCGGTGGACTCTGGCGTGTTGATGGCTGATATCGGCACGGGCAGCGGCGCAATTGCTGTCAGCGTGGCCCACAATCACCCGCGCGTCATGGTCTACGCCACGGACATTTCGAGCGATGCCTTGGCCGTGGCGCAGAACAACGCCGTGCGCACACAGGTGGTGGATCGAATGCAGTTCTTGCACGGCAGCCTGCTCAGTCCGCTGCCGCAACCGGTAGACATCATTACCGCCAATCTGCCTTATGTGCCTTCGAGCGTCATCTCTACCCTGGCGCCTGATGTGGCACAGTATGAACCACGGCTGGCGCTTGACGGCGGACCAGATGGCACCCTTCTGATCCAGCAGTTACTGAGCCAGGCCCCGTCGTACTTGCGGCCCGGCGGCGTGCTCCTGCTGGAAATCGGCAGCGAGCAGGGTTTCCTAGTGGCGGCCATGGCCCGCCAGGCCTTCCCGGCGGCAGACGTCAACGTGCTGCAGGACTTTGCCGGCTTGGATCGGCTGGTGCGCGTGCTGTGTAACTGAAAAGGATTATGTATCGCTTAATCGCTTTTGATGTGGACGGCACCCTGGTGGATGCCAGCATGCATCTTTCGACCCGGCTGCGCACAGCCGTCGCCCAGGCCCAGGCGCGCGGCGTAGCTTTGACCCTGGCTACGGGCCGCGGGGCGACGCCTATCCTTCCCCTGGCTGCTGCCCTGGGCATGACCGCACCGTTGATTTGTTACCAGGGCGGCTGGGTCTATGACATTGGCACTGGCCGTACGCTGCACAAATCCACTTTGCCGATGAGCCTGACGCAGGAAATCTTGGCGTGGGCGCAGCCCTTTGGCTGGGACATTTCGGTCTACATGGATGAGGAGATCTATCTGCAAACCATGCACCGCACGTCTGAGTTCTACGACCGATGGTTTGGCCTGCCGTGGCACCTGGTTGGCAACCTGAGCGAGGCCGTGACGCACGATCCAGAAAAGATCTTGTTCACGGGTGAGCCAGAGGTCTGTGATGTGATTCACGCCAGGCTCAACGCGCAGTTTGGCGCGGTCATCCAGGTCCTGCGTACGCACGACCTCTTTGTTGAACTGGTGCCGCATGGCACCTCGAAAGGCAAGGCGTTGGCCTGGCTTGCCGGTCAAATGGGTATTCACCAGGAGGAAGTCATCGCTGTGGGCGATTCGGAGAATGACCTGAGTATGGTGAAGTGGGCCGGCCTGGGCATCGCGATGGGCAATGCAACCCCAGAGGTCAAAGCCGCCGCGCGTTGGCAAGCGCCATCGGTTGAAGAAGATGGCGCGGCCGTTGTGTTAGAGCAGTTCATTCTCAATGCAAACGCTCGTCCTCTTCGCTGACAGGCCAGGCGCGCTGGCCCAGGCGGTCGCGGTCCTGCGGTCAGGCGGGTTGGTGGCATTCCCAACCGACACCGTCTATGGCGTGGGCGCTCATGCCTACTTGCCAGCCGCGGTGGCGCGCCTGTACGCGGCTAAGGTGCGCCCAGAGGGCAAGGCTATTCCGCTGCTGCTTGGCGACGCCGCGGACATTGAACGCGTCAGCCGCAATCTTCCGCCGTTGACCCAGCGGTTGACTAATGCTTTTTGGCCGGGCGCGCTGACCCTCGTGGTGCCGCGCAATCCTGAACTGCCAGACATCGTCACGGCCGGAGGGCCGACGGTGGCCGTGCGTTTGCCAGACCACCCCGTGCCGCGCGCGCTGGCGCGCGCCCTGGGCGCTCCGTTGGCCGCGACCAGCGCCAATCTGTCCGGGCAGGCTGAAGCCACCAGCGCGGCCGACGTCTTGGCGCAGCTTGATGGCCGCATTGACCTGCTGCTCGATGGCGGCCATTGTGCGGGGGGGATAGCCTCCACCGTCCTGGATCTCACAGTGCAGCCGCCGGCCATTCTGCGCCAGGGTGCACTCAACCCAGGACTGCTGCAGCGCCTGCTGGCTGCCCGCTGATGATACTCGGCATTGACGCCAGCCGCGCCCTGCGCCCAACCAGTCAACGCACAGGCACTGAGCTTTATGCGCACCATCTCATAGACGCCATGCTCAAACTGGCGCCGGAACTGCCATCCGCGCCTTTCCTCCGGTTGTACAGCGATGTGGCGCCGGATGGGGCCACCAGGCAGGCCTGGCAAACGGCCGAATGGCGCGTCATGCCCAGCCCCCGGCTGTGGACACACGCCCGGTTGAGCTTGGAGATGGCGCGGCGGCCGCCCGCGGCGCTGTTTGTGCCCGCGCATGTGCTGCCGTTGTGGCGGCCGCCCCGCACCCTGGTGACGATTCACGATCTCGGCTACCTTTTTTTCCCGCAGGCGCATCCACCGCGGCAGCGATGGTACCTGGACTGGTCTACGCGGTGGAACGGGCGCGTCGCCACGCAGGTCCTGGCCGATTCGCAGGCCACCGCGGCCGATCTGCGCCAGCATCTGGGCGTGCCATCCCATCGCATCACCGTGGTTTATCCCGGCTTTATCCCCACGCGCCAGCGGGTGATGGACCGCGACCGTGTTCAAGCTGTCCTGGCGCGCTATGGCATCCAACCGCCCTATTTTCTTTATGTGGGAACCCTCCAGCCGCGGAAGAACCTGGTGCGCCTGGCGCAGGCCCTGGCGCGCGTGCTCGCACGCGCGTCGGCTGAACGATCGGATGCCGCACCGCCGATGTTGGTGCTTGCGGGCAAGCCTGGCTGGCTCTCGGATCAAGTGCTGCCGCCCATTGCAGCCCTGGGTTTGGGCGACCGTGTGCGCGCGCTTGGCTACGTGCCCGAAGCGGACTTGCCTGCGTTATTGACCGGGGCCGCAGCGCTGGCCTTTCCCTCGTTGTATGAAGGCTTTGGCTTTCCGATCCTCGAGGCGCAGGCGTGCGGCGCGCCGGTGCTCACCTCGACGTCGTCGTCATGTCCCGAAGTGGCGGGTGAAGGGGCGCTGCTCGTGGACCCGCACGATGTAGAGGCCATCGCCGACGGATTATGGCGGCTGCTGACCGAACCGGCGCTGGCGCAGCGCATCGCCGCGCTGGGCGCGGCCAATGTGCGGCGTTTTCGCTGGGAGACCGCCGCCCAGCAAGTCTTCGACGTGCTTGCACAGATGGGAGTGGACGAATGAACAACAGCGAGAACGTGGTCTTCGACCGTGCGGCCGGCTACTACGACCAAACGCGCAGCCTGCCCCCGCACGAGGCAAGCCAACTGGCCGATGCTCTGTGGGAGGCCCTGGGTGCGGCTCGACTGAGACCTCGGCGAGACTTCGGCGTGAGCGCTCAGTCGAACGCTCGGTCGAGCCGCACGCCGAAGTCGGCGACGGCCTTGCATGTCCTGGAAATCGGCGTGGGCACCGGGCGTGTTGCCGGCCCGCTGGCGCAGCGCGGCCTGAGCATGTTCGGTATTGATCTTGCGGGGCCTATGCTGTCTGTCTTGCGCCAAAAATTCCCAGCATTGCCTGTGGCCCTGGCGGACATGACTCGTCTACCCTTTGCCCCGGCGGCGTTCGACGGCGTCGTCGCCTTCCACGTCTTTCACCTGGTCAGCGGCTGGCGTGACGCCCTGGCTGAAGCCGTGCGCGTGCTGCGGCCGGGCGGTAAGTTCATCTACAGCATTCACGGCCGTGACCCAAATTCGGTCAACAGCCAGCTGCGCACACAGTGGCGCAGACTGCTGGCTGACCAGGGCGTCACCGCCGAACCGCCTGGAACACGCGACGACAACCAAATAGATAATGTCTTACGTCAACTCGGCTGCCGCGACCATCAGCAGCTAGAGGTCATTCGCAGCCGCGAGCCAGTTACGGCGCGATCCGTGTTGGATGCGATGGAGAAGCGCATCTGGTCGGACACCTGGCTGGTGCCAGACGACGTTTTTGCGCAAACCCTGGGCGTGCTGCGCGCATGGGCCAGCGAGCGCTTCGATCTCGACGAGGTGGATCAGGATGAATACCACGTCGGCTTTCATGTTTACACCGTCTGAAGTCGTTGAGTCCGTATCCATTTTGGGCGTGCGCGTTGATGCGTTGACCTGGGAAGCCTTCGAGGCGCGGGCGGTCGCCTTCGTGCGCAGCGGCCTGCCCCACCAAGTCGTCACCGTAAACCCCGAGTTCGTCATGGCCGCGCAGCGTGATCCTGCCTTCAGCCGTGTGCTGGCCGCGGCGGACCTGGCGCTGGCCGATGGCTGGGGTCTGCTGTGGGCTGCGCATCGGGCAGGCAGGCCCTTACCGGCGCGCATCACCGGCTCGGATGGCGTGCCCCGCCTGGCGGCGTTAGCGGCGCAGAATGGCTGGCGCGTCTTCTTGCTTGGCGCCGCGCCCGGCGTGGCAGAGCAGGCAGCCAGCGCGCTGCGCGCGCGCCATCCGGGCTTGCAGATCGTGGGCATTTTTGCTGGCAGCCCGGCCGCCGAGGAAGAAGAGGCGATCGTAGCGCGTATCGCCGCCGCGCGGCCGCACGTCCTTTTTGTCGCCTATGGCGCGCCGAGCCAGGACCTGTGGATTGCGCGCACGCAGCCGCGGCTGCAGATTCCCCTGGCGATGGGGGTGGGCGGCGCGCTCGATTTCATTGCCGGTGTCCGCCGACGCGCGCCCGTCTGGATGCAGCGCGCGCGCTTAGAATGGCTGTTTCGGTTGGCGCAGGAACCGTGGCGCTGGCGGCGTCAGTTGGCCCTGCCGCGGTTCGTGTGGGCGGTAGTATGGGCATCACGCTCCCGCCAGAAGGCAGCTTGATGAACATTGAGACGCTTGTGGCGCGGCTCGCCGGACAGCGCGTCGTCGTGGTGGGCGATCTATGCCTGGATGAATATGTGATGGGCGTGGCCACGCGCTTGAGTCGCGAGGCCCCGGTGCCGGTGCTCGAACTGCGCCAGCGGCTGAGCGTGCCTGGCGGCGCGGCCAATCCCGCGTCGAACGTCGTGGCGCTCGGCAGTCAGGCCACGGCGGTCGGCGTGATCGGCGCCGACGCGGCTGGCGAGACATTGACCAATCACTTGCGCGACCTGGGCATTGACACCGCGGGCGTCGTTACCGACCCGCAGCGGCCGACCACGACCAAGACGCGCATCGTGGCCCAGGGCAGCCTGCGTTTTGCGCAGCACCTGGTGCGCGTGGACCACCTGGATCGGCGGCCGCTCAGCGCAACCCTGGCGCAAAGCCTCGATGCGCACCTGGAACGGCTGCTGGCCGGGGCCAGGGCCGTCCTGATTTCCGATTACCGCGCCGGCGTCATCACCGAAGACTTGATCGCCACCGTGCAGGCGGCGGCGCGCCAACACGGCGCGTTGACCGCTGTGGATTCGCAGGGAGACCTGGGCAAGTTCCGCGGCTTTGATCTGGTGCGCTGCAATGCGGCCGAAGCCGAGGCCCAGGTGGGTTTTGCCCTGCGCGATGACCATGATTTCGAGCGCGCGCTGGTGCGCCTGCAAAAGGAGCTGGTCGCTCGGCGCCTGGTTGTCACCCGCGGCGGCGATGGGGTCAGCCTGCTGGCATGGGGCGATGTGCCGCGGCACCTGCCGGCCTGGAATCGCGAAGAAGTGTTCGATGTCACGGGCGCGGGCGATACCGTCATTGCCGTATTGACCCTGGCCCTGGGCGGCGGTTGCGATCTACGCACGGCGGCGCACCTGGCCATGACGGCCGCCGGATTGGTGGTGCGGCGTTTCGGGAACGCGGTGGTCACGCCGGCGGAATTGGCCGAGGCGCTGGCAAGGCAGCGAGGGCCGAACGAGGAACGCTGAATAGTGCAAAGTGCAAAGTGGAGGGGACGGAACGCGCTTCGCTCTCCGCATTCAGAATTCACAGCGTTTTCGCTGGAAACGCCAAGCATTCATCATTGAGTACAGGGAGAAAAGCATGGCAGATTGCGGCCGCCATCGGGTCAACGACTGTGGGTAGTGTCGTCATGCCAGCGAGCGCGCTCGCTCAGTGCGACGCCTGGCGCGAAGCCGGTCGGTGTGTGGTCATGACCAACGGTCATTTCGATCTGCTGCACCTGGGGCATGTAGATTATTTGCAGCGGGCGCGCGACTTGGGCGATGCGCTCGTAGTTGCTGTCAACAGCGACGCGTCGACGCGCGCGCTGAAAGGGCCGCAGCGCCCTTTGGTGCCGGCCGCCGAACGCGCGCAGATGCTGGCTGCGCTGGCCTGCGTTGACCTGGCCGTCATCTTCGACGCGCTGACAGCTGAGTCGCTCGTGGCCGCGCTGCGTCCCGCGGTGTATGTCAAAGGCGGAGATTGGGACCCCGCCGCCACGGCACCCACGGTGAGACAAACGTCGTCGCCGCAGCGCGAACCGCCTGAAGCCGCCATCGTCGCCAGCTACGGCGGCGAGGTGCGCTATCTGCCTTACCTGGCCGGGCATTCCACGCGTGAACTGATTGCCCTGATTATCGCCCGCTACGCGCCGGGCGCGGCGCGCTCACGGGAGGCTGCTGGCCTATGACAGACGCCACCCCGCCTGATGGCGTCAGCCCAGGCGTCGTAACAGCGGCAACCGGGGGCGTCGCCCGTTCTGCCGGCATCCTCGCCTTTGGCAACGTCGCCAGCCGCATCTTGGGACTGCTGCGCGAGACCATCATCTCCTACTATTTCGGTTCGGCTGGCGAGTTGAGCGCGTTCCGCCTGGCCGCGCGCGTACCGACCATGATCTATGATCTGCTGGTCGGCGGTCTGCTTAGCGCGGCGCTGGTGCCAGTTTTCAGCGATTACGCGCGCCCCGAAAGGCGTCGCGAACTGTGGGAGGTTGCCAGCGCTGTGCTCACCGCGGTGGGCGCGGGCATGGCCGTGCTCTTCCTCGCGCTGGAAGGCCTGGCGCCTTACGTGGCGCGCCTGATTGGCGGCGGATTCGATGATCATTTGATTGGAGTCATCACCAATGCCCTGCGCATCATGGCGCCAGCCGTCTTCTTCTTCGGTTTGGCCGGTGTGCTGACCGGCATCCTGTACGCCATGAAGTCGTTTTCGTACGCGGCCTTGGGCGCAGCCGTTTTCAATCTGGGCGTGGTGGTGTGCGCACCTCTCTTGACGCCGTGGCTCGGCATCTACAGCCTGCCGGTGGGCATTGCTGTCGGCAGCCTGGGCCAACTCGCCTTACTGATGCCTGGCCTACGTGCGGTGGGCGCGCGCCTGCGCCTGGCGTGGGGCCATCCAGCTGTGCGCCAGATTCTGCGCCTCTACGCGCCGGTGAGCATCAGCTTGCTAGTCGGTCAGTTCCAGGTGCTGATGGACGCGAACTTGACCTCGCGCACCGGGGAGCAAAGCGCGGCGTGGATGCAGTACGCCACGACGCTGGTACAGTTCCCGCTGGGACTGGTGCCGGTGGCCGTGTCCCTGGCCGCCCTGCCCACGCTATCGCGCCATGCGGCCGCCGGTGAGTGGCTTGCCTACCGCGGCACGTTGGGTCGCGGCCTGCGCCTGGTGCTGGTCCTTCTGATCCCCGCCATCGTCGCCCTGTTTGTCATGGCTGAGCCAATCATCCGCCTGCTGTTCGAGCACGGCAGCTTCGTCGCCGCGGACACCATGTGGACAGCGCGCGCCTTGCGCCTCTATCTCTTGGGTCTGGGCTTTGCTGGGGTGGATTTCCTCTTCAATTACGCGTTCTACGCCCGTCAGGACACACGCACCCCGGCCATCGTCGGCGTCATTTCAGTCGCTGTCTATCTCGTTGTGGCCCTGAGCCTGCTCCAACCGTTTGGGTTTTTGGGCCTCGTTCTGGCCGACTCCACCAAACATATGACCCATGCCATCATCATGCTGATCTTGCTGCTGCGCGCGGTGGGCGCGCTGCGCGACCAGGGCATTGTGCGCACAGGGATGAAAGCGCTGCTGGCTGCCTCCGCCATGGGCGCGGCGCTGTGGATTCTCCCTGGCTGGTTGAGCAGCCTGGCTGGCGGGGGTCTCGTGGGCAAAGTCATCGTGGTGGGCGGTGCAGCCGGCAGTGGGCTTGCGGTCTACGGTGCGCTGCTGTGGGTGTTGGGCGTCGAAGAGGTGCAGATCATTGCGCGCATGGCCTTAGCGCGCCTTGTCAGGCGCACCCCGGCCTAGCACTTGTTTGACGACCAACGCGGCGTCGGGTATAATCGGCCTGGCAATCATTCCAACGCAGGAGAGAGATCTACATGGCAAAGAAACAACGTGTGGCGCAGCGAGCGCCGCGCAGCGCATCGCCTTCGCGCTATTCCCAGGGCACGGCGTCCATCACGCCCGCGAACACGACGAGCGCAACAGGCGCGTCTAGCTCCGCCCGCAGCGCCTCAGGCCGCGGGCTAACGGCCCGTGGCGCAAAGGCGGCTGTTCCAGTGGACTACGCCAAAGAATATGGCCACGTAGCCAGCGACCTGCGTCGCGTGGGCCTGCTGGCCGCGTCGCTGTTTGCGGTGATCATTATTCTGAGTTTTGTGGTTCGCTAAGACCAAGCACGAGGCCAGCCGATTTCTGTGAGAAATCGGATCACAGCCTCAAACAACAAGAAACCGGGCTTCTTCGTGAAACCCGGTTTCTGTTTGCGGTGAGTCCAGCTGGAATCGAACCAGCGACCCGCTGATTAAAAGTCAGCTGCTCTACCTATTGAGCTATGGACCCGCGCGCTAACGAGTCAAATTATAGCACCGCGTTTGCGCAGTGTCAAAACCCTACGCAAACGCGGCGCCAGCCGTTTCAGGTTGTGTGTGCGAGATGCCTTACGCCGGCATCATTTCCGAACTGCGCAAACGGGCCTCGATGCTCTGCAGCACGCCGACGCGGTTGCCATGCACTCGCTCGTACTGGGCGATCACGGTCAACTGCGCGGTATTCAGAGCTTCGAGTTTGGCGTTGATCTGCTCTACTGCCAGGTCATCGTAGTCAGCAATGGGCATCGCCTCGATGCGACGATTCACTTCACGGAGAACGGTCGCCCGCTTGCCCATGGACATTTCAGCGTCACGAATCGCGTGCAGCTCTGACACGGTCAGATCGGCCAGCTTGTTGACAATTTCCTTGACGTTCAGCTTGCTGTAGTTGGCAATGGGCAGATTCTTTACCACGGCGTCGTGCAGATCCGCCGCCTTCTCCTCAACCTTGCTCTCGAGGTGATCAATTTCCTCGACCAGGTTCTGAACCTTTTCCCGCGTCGGGACATTGATCCGCTCTACCACGGTCTTCACGCGGTGCTCCAGATCGTTTTCCACGGTCTCGATGCGCTTGCGTCCTTCCTCCCAATAGTGGCGCGCCTCCTTCATGCCCCAATCCTCAAGCTCCTGGCCGCGCTTGAGCGATTTCTCATAAAAATCAGTCGTCCACTTGATGAGGTCGGCCACGACATCCTGGGTTGTACCCACAGAGCCGAGGCTCGCCAGCAATGCCTTGTGACTGGTCTCGCGCACATCGTGCGCGGCCTCGTCGCTCCATTTCTTGATGGTTTCCTCAACATCGTGCAGTTGGGTTTCTGCCTGCTTGCGCATGTTCTCAAATCGTGTCATCTCAGCCATGATTGGCCTCCCTTTTCCTTTTGTTGTCCATACATCCCGCCCGCCAGTCGGCATGCGCTGGGATGACGGGTTAGCTTGATTTTTCGGGGTGATCTTTATGACGCATTGCGTCATACAGCATTATAGCAGGTCACGGTGCATCTGTCAATAGTCTGTGCAACCTGTTTTGTTGATTCTGTGCGCAGAGATCGCGGCGGCTGCGGTCACACCAGGACGTAAATATCCTCGTCATGCACCAGGACGCGGTAAGTGGTGGCTGGCTTGGCAGCCTTGAAACGGAGCAGCTGGTCCGCGCCCAGCGGCAAGCTGCGCCCAACCCAGGTGACCACCGCGCCGCTCGTTACATCAAACTGGCTGCCGTGCGCCAGGCAGGTCACGACGCATCCGTCCAATTTACCCAGGCTGAGCGGCACCGAAAGATGCGGGCACAGGTTGTGCAGCGCGTAAATCGTTCCATCCACATTGGCCAACAGAACTGGCGTCAGTCCAGCCACGACGGCGCGCATCGTGCCTGGCGGCAGGTCAACGACATGAGCCACTTTGTAGCGATCGTGCGTTGGGTGCGGCGCGGTCTCCTCGCGCACCGTATCCCACGCGTGCTGCGTGGTGGTGCGGATCGTTGCTTCCATCGTGCGGCCACGCCGCAACGAACGATCATACCAGTGCGTGGTGCGACTGGAAAGATCATTCACCAGATCCTGGACGGCGCCAACACCTCCCAACCCGAACAAAAGCAAGCGTCGCCCATCTCGACGCAGGAGGCTGAACACCGCATCGCCCTGCTGTCTCAGACTGTTGAGCACGTTTGCCGCCGGCTGATCTGCCGGCTGAACCATGACTGTCTTTGTCATTGTTTTTCTCCTTATTACCATGACGCGCCGCGTCATAAGTATTGTATCACGATGCTCAGGGCATGTCAAGACCCCTACGGCGCGCAAAAAGCCCACGGCTGCGTGGGCATTGCCGTGGGCTTTTCAATGGCGAGAATCGGCGCGCGCCTGTCCCGCGCCAGACGCTGGTCTAGAGTATCTGGCGCAGCGCGTCGAACACGGGCTGGATGTCGGCTTCCGTCACCTGACCCATGTGGCCGATGCGGAAGATGTCATTCTTGAGCGCGCCCTGTCCCCCGGCCACTTCCTGGCCGAACTCGTCGCGCAGCCGCGCCCGCAGCTTGGCGGCTTCGATGCCTGGCGGGACGCGGATGGCAGTCACGGCGTTGGAGGCAAAGGCCGGATTGGCGAACAGATGCAACCCCAGGTCGCGCACGCCCTGGCGAGTGAACTCGCCGACCCGGCGGTGACGCGCGTGAATCGCTTCCAGCCCTTCTTCGCGCATCATCACCAGGGCTTCTTGCAGGCCCAGGATCAGCCCTACCGCCGGAGTCCAGGGTGTCTGGCGGTTGGCGGCCGACTTGCGCGCCTGACGCAGGTCAAAATAGAAGCGGGGCGATCGGCATTGCTCGATGATCGGCCAGGCGCGTTCACTGACCGCGACGAAGCCCAGGCCGGGCGGTAAGCCCCATGCCTTCTGCGATCCGCTGACCACGACATCGAGGCCAAGCTCGTCCATCGGCAAGGGCAAACAGCCAACCCCGCTGACCGCATCCACGATCGTGAACGGTCGCGCCTCCCCCAGATCGTTCACAGCCAGGGCAATCTCGCGCATGGGATTGGTGACGCCGGTTGAGGTTTCGTTGTGCGTCACCAGGACAGCATGAAAGGGCGGGTTGTCATGCAGCGCTTGGCGCACCTGGCTCACGTCAATTGGTTGGCCGGCCGGCGCGTCCAGCGCAGTCACCTGCGCGCCGTAGAGACGGGCCAGGGTGCGCAATCGCTCGCCGAAATTGCCAATGCTCAGGGAGAGGACGCGATCCCCCGGGCTGACGATATTGGCGACGGCCGCCTCCAGGCCGCCGGTGCCAGAGCTGGTCAGCACCAGGACTTCCTGCGCGGTCTGAAACGCCCAGCGCAGGCCATCCGCCACTTCGCCGAAGATGGCGCTGAAACGAGGGCCGCGATGATTGATCATCGGCTGGTTCATGGCTGCCATTACCCGCGGGTGCACGGGGATGGGGCCAGGAATGCGCAGATTCATTTCCGATCTCCTCCATCTGAAACACGTCTACACGTGTTTTTCAATTGAGAACCCTGGCGGAGCGAACGTTGACTAAACGGCTGCGTCAGCCGCCAGCGTTGGCTTGCTGAAGCCAGCGCGGGCGACTGACGCCATGGACGCGAAAAACGATCCAACCGCTGTTCTACAGCGGCCACTCCTGTAAGAAACGTTCGGTCTCTTGCGCGTGTCCGCTCTCGTCGAGCACCATATTCTCGAGCTGCACCTTCAGCCCGACATCCCCAAATTCGGCAGCCTCCTCGGCGCGCTGAGAATAGTTCTTGGTGGCATCCTTTTCAGCAGCCAGGACCGCTTCCAGCATTTCACGGTTGTTGTGCGCCACAGGGACCGGGCGCGGCTCGGTAGTCGGCTCGCCGCCGAGGGCCACGATCTTGTTGGCTAGAAATTGGGCATGCAGCTGCTCGTCAGGCACTTCGGCCATGAAGAACTGCACAAGTTGAGGACGGAAAGGCCCGCTCGCTTTGGCCGCATAAGTCAAGTACTGAATGATAGCACTCAACTCGCCGGCCAGGTCGCTATTCAAATGAGCTACGAGTGTCTTTTTTTCCATCAGAAGATCCTTTCTTTTCATGAACATCAAACGTCGTCGCGTTCTCATTCTACCACCGCCCGCGCCAAACGCAAAAGCCATTGCCGACATCTTTTTGACTTCAGTTTCGGCGTGCGGTATACTGATTTGCGTTTGGGAGCGGGCAAAAACGATCGCTTCGCCCCGGATGCGATCTAACAGCCGAGCTGACAAGCGTGAGAGCATGATTCGTTTACTGGACTTGACATTGGAACAAATGCGCACCCAGGTGCAGACCTGGGGCCAGCCGGCCTTCCGCGCTGAACAGCTGTGGCATTGGCTGTATGCCCGGCAAGCCAACGACCCTGCGCAGATGACGAATCTGCCGCGCACCCTGCAAGCGCAGATGGCATCCCATGCCCAAATTGACCTGCTGCAGGTCGTCGCCAAAACGGTGTCAGCCGATCGGCTGGCGCACAAGGTTCTCTTTCAACTGCATGACGGACAAACGATCGAAGCGGTGCTCATGCTCTACGAACGCCGGCGCACGCTGTGCATTTCGACGCAGGCCGGTTGCGCGATGGGTTGCACGTTTTGCGCCACGGGACTGGGCGGGCTGACGCGCAACCTCACGGCCGGCGAAATTGCGGCCCAGGTTCTCTATTTTGCCCGTTGGCTGGGCGATCCGGATGCTGGCGGAGCCGACTCGCTGCCGATCATGCGCCCGGCGCAGGTCACCAACGTCGTGCTGATGGGCATGGGCGAGCCGTTGGCTAACTATAAGGCGGTCTGGCAGGCATTGCATGCCTTGACCGATCAGCAGGGCTTTGGCCTGGGCGCACGCCATTTCACCCTATCCACCGTGGGGCTGGCGCCGATGATCGAGCGCATGGCTGGCGAGCCGCTGCAGATCAACCTGGCCGTTAGTCTGCACGCACCCACCGACGAGCTGCGCAATACGCTGGTGCCCATTAACAAGCGCTATCCGCTGGCTGTGCTGTTGGCCGCCTGCCGGAATTACACGGAACGCACTCACCGCCGCTTGAGCTTCGAGTACGCGCTGATGCGCGGCATCAATGATAAGCCGGAACATGCACAGCGCCTGGCGCAGATTGCTCGCGGCATGTTATGTCATATCAATTTGATCCCTCTCAACCCTGTGCGCGGGTCGGCCTTTCAGCCGTCCACCAAGGCAGACACGGAGGCGTTTCTCAACATCCTGCAGCAGGCCGGCATCTCAGCCACGCTGCGCTTGCGCCGCGGGGTCGAGATCAATGCGGGGTGCGGTCAGCTGCGCCAGCAGATGCAACTGACAAACGCGTCGGGGTAAACAAAAACGCCAACCGACAGAACGGCTGGCGTTTTTGATCGCTCAAGCAATGCTGAGAGTGGAACCATCAAGCATTCTTTTGCAGCGTCTTCAGGCACTTGGCGCACGCATACACCCGACGCGACCTGCCATTCACCACCAGCGTCTTACGCTGGATGTTGGCTCGCCACATGTGACGCGTATGTCGGGCTGAAAAGCTCACCCGGTTGCCAAATTGCGGCCCTTTGCCGCACATTTCACACATTGCCATGTCGACCCCCCCAAGGACGTGGCGCCCATTTCAACGATGCCGTGGCATCGAGAAGCAGCAGCGCCCAGATTTTTTCGCCTGACTGCCGGGCAAAATAAACGCCCCGCAATGCTGCAGGGCATTCGGCCCAAAGCCGTGCTGTTCAATGGGGCGCATCTTACCACAGGATGGCTACTTCGCCAAAAAAAGCCAGTGTGTAATCGTGCGTGGGACTGAAGTTGAGGTCGAGGTCAAGATGGAAGAAACCAAACTAGGACGCATTGAGATTTCGCCGGCGGCCATTGCTGCGCTGGCCAGCGAGGCCGTCCTGGAGTCATACGGGGTTGTGGGCATGGCCAGCCGCAACCTGATTGACGGGATCAGTGAGATGCTGCAAGGAGATCGTGCTCGGCGCGGGGTCGTCGTGCATCAGGATAACGAGCGTATCATCATTGATCTCTATATCATCGTGCAGTACGGCACCCGCATTTCCGAAGTGGCGCAGAGCGTCATGAGCCGAGTCAAATTCACGCTCGAACAAACCCTCGGTCTGCCCGTACAAGCGGTGAATGTTCATGTGCAGGGCCTGCGCATGGATGGCGAAGATCAGGCTGAGTCCTAACACTGAGATGAATAGGAGGCTCCAGGTTTGGTAGGGACATCTTCACAACACGGCCCGGCCGCTTCGCCGACGCTGGCCGACACATTTCCGCCTGGCGCCATTGTGACCAGTGTGGATGGGGGCCATTTCCGCTTGTTGCTTGAGGCCGGGTTCACCTGGCTAGCGCAGCATCATGAGAGTGTCAACGCGCTAAACGTTTTCCCTGTGCCCGACGGCGATACCGGCACCAATATGCTGCTCACCATGCAATCGGCCTGGGAAGAAATTGTCAAGCTGGACAGCGGCCACCTGGGCAAGATCATGCAGGCCGCGGCCCAGGGTGCGCTGATGGGGGCGCGCGGCAACTCCGGCGTGATTCTGTCGCAGATCCTGCGCGGGATGGCGCGTGGTCTGGAGCAGCAAACTGCCTGTAATGCCCACCAGCTGGCGCATGCGCTGCGCCTGGCATCTGACATGGCTTACAAGGGTGTGGTGAAGCCAGTGGAGGGCACCATTCTCACTGTGATCCGCCTGGTGGCCGACGCGGCTGAAAAGGCCGCGCAGCTCGATCATGATCTGCGTTTTGTCTTTCGACGCATCGTGCACACGGCAGATGAGGCGGTAGCGAAAACGCCCAGCCTGCTCGCGATTCTGGCGCAGGCAGGCGTGGTGGATGCCGGGGGCAAGGGCCTCTTTTATCTGCTTGAGGGCATGGCGCGCGCACTGGAAGGAGAACGCGTGACACAGGACCACCAACGACAGGCGACATTTGCCGGCCATGCCGACGCGCTGGAAGGCGAGTACGGCTTTGACATTCAGTTCATCCTGCAAGGCGCCAACCTGGATGTGGATGAGATTCGCCGCGTTATCACTGGTATGGGCGACTCCGTCCTGGTGGTGGGCGATCCGCATACGGTCAAGGTTCATCTACATTCCAGTGAGCCGGGTCACGCGTTGAATTACGGCGTCAGCGTCGGCCATATGAGCCGCATCATCGTCGAGAACATGGACGCTCAGTTCGACGAGTTCGTGCACGGCGAAGGCAGCGGCGATGGGCCGTTGGCCGGCCGCACGCTGTCCGAAATCAGCGCGCCGCCCACGTCCGCAGCGAGCACGGCGACCATTGTAGTGGCGCCCGGCGCGGGCCTGCAGCAGGTATTCCAAAGCCTGGGCGCCAGTCAGATCGTCGCTGGCGGCCAGACCATGAATCCGAGCACCCAGGAACTGTTGGCAGCGGTGGAAGCCACCCCAGCCGAAGATGTCATCATCCTACCGAACAACAGCAACATCGTGATGGCCGCAGAGCAGGCCAAGCAATTATCCCGCAAACGCGTCTACGTGGTGCCGAGCAAGACGATCCCTCAGGGCATCAGCGCGCTCATCGCTTTTCAGCCTGCGGACAGCGTCGAAGACAACATCACGTCTATGACCCACGCGTTAGCCGCAATTCAGACCGGCGAGATTACGGTGGCAGTGCGCAGCGCAGCCTTCGACGGCATTCGGGTGGAAGCTGGCGAGATGATCGGCCTCCTCAACGATGTGTTAACGGCGCATGGCCGCACTGCCCAGGAGGTGGGCCTGGAATTGCTGCGCCAGATGCAGGCCGACGCCCGCGAAATCATCACGGTTTACTACGGCCAGCCAGTCAACGAAGCAGAGGCCCTGGCGATGCAGGCGCTTTTCCTTGAGACATTTCCAGAGCAGGCCGTTGAGCTGGTCAATGGCGGTCAGCCTCATTATCACTATATCATTTCGGTCGAATAATCGCAGCTTGGAGTCGTTCTCGTGTCAATGGTAAAAATTGTGACCGACAGTAATGCCCAACTGTCGCCTGGTGTCGTCGAACGCTTGGGCATCCATGTCGTGCCGCTGCGCATTCAACAGGGCAAACGCATGAGCCGTGAAGGTGTGGATGTCACACCGCAAAACTACTTTGCACGCTTGGATCGCAGCAACGTGCTGCCGGTGGACTTGCCGCCCTTGCAGCAGGAAATGGCCGATCTCTACGCTCAACTGCACCGGGAGACGGATCAGATTCTCTCGCTGCACGTATCATCTCGCATCAATGATACCTGCGCGGTGGCGCGCACAGCCGCAGCCAATCTTCTGGGCCGCTGCCGCATCATGGTGCTCGATTCGCAAATGGTGTCCATTGGACTTGGCATTCTGGTGGAGGCCGCGGCTGAAGCGGCCGCGGCCGGCACGCGGCTCGATGAAGTGGTGCGCTTGGTGCGCGGCATGGTGCCGCATTTGTACGGCGCGTTCTTCGTCGAAACGCTTGACTACTTAGAACGCAGCCGACGCATCAGCAAAGCCCAGGCGCTGTTGGGAACCATGCTCGGTATCAAGCCAATGCTAACCGTGGAAGAGGGCGAAATCCTGCCGGCCGAAAAAGTGCACACGCGCGAGCGCGCGGCCGAAAAATTGGCTGAGTTTATCGGCGAGTTCTCACAGATCCGCAAAATGGCCGTTCTGCAACACGATTTTGACCACGAAACAGAGACGCTGCTCACGCACCTGCACGATCAACTTCCAAATCGAGAGATCCCTGTGTATACCTACAGCCCGTCGCTGGCCTGTCATTTGGGGCCAAGCGCCATCGGCGTGATCGTCTACGAAGGTCAGATTTAGTATGACAAGCAAATCCGAGTTGCCCGGCGCGTTTGAGCGTCTGAGCAAAATCCTGGCCCTGGAAAAACGGCAGGGCTATCGCAACAAAGCAGTCATTGGCGGCCTGGACAAGTTTGCTGCGCGTTGGGAACAAGACGCACGGCACGAAATGCCTCAAAACCAACCGCTGATTGCCGAGATTGTCTCCCTGCTCACCGGCTACCCAACGGTCGCCGATCAGGACGCACGCGGGCGGGTGATCAACGATATTATGCTGCGCCTGAACACACCGACGGCCGCGGCCGCGCCAGAGGGCGCGCGCCAGCCACGGCCGTCTGAGGACAGCCCAGGAAACAGGCAGCAGACGCAGCCCCCGGCGGGCGCTGGCCCGCGTCCACGCGAACAACGCCCACCATCGGCGAGTCAAGAGTCTGACAGGAGCCTGCCGCCGGCCGGCGCCGCGAAGGGTCAATCGGCCGCGCCGCAGCCGGCGGGGCCGCGTGCACAGCCCGAGATGCATCCAGGCCGCGGCGCGGTGTCAGAAAAGAACAAACCGGCGCCCCCACGGCCAGCGCCGTCGGCCAGCGAACGCTCGAACCAACCGCAAATCAAACCAGCCAAGGCGCCGGAGAAGCCCCCGGCGAAGCCATCGCCGCCCGCGCGGCCGAGCGCCGCGGCCAAGGGCGGACCGAAACAGCCGCCCGCCAGGCCCGCGCCGCCGGCCAAGTCGGGCGCGCCAGAACGCGCGCCGCGATCCAGTGCGCCGCCGCATCCCGTGCCTGAGCGCCGCCCCCCCACGCGCCGGGCGCGCGGCCTCGCCAACAGCGAGATCAACCTGGGCCTCCAGGCGCAGGTGACCAGCCTGCCCAGCATCGGCCCCCACTACGCGGAGCTGCTGGCGCGCTTGAACATTACGACGGTCGAAGATCTGCTGTGGCACTTCCCGCATCGCTATGTGGACTACAGTCGCCTCAAGCCAATCGCTTCGCTGACTCGCGACGAAGAGGTGACTGTTCTCGCTACGGTCTGGGAAGTGCAAGAGCGCCTTC
>CAZEPA010000005.1:0-23912 GCA_964513955.1 uncultured Anaerolineae bacterium
TGATATTCACGCCGGACATTGCAGGCGCCGTTGGTGCCTGCGTGTTGTCTAGCGTTCCGGTGCATTGCTCGATTTTGCCAGTCGATGAATTACGACATAGCGGCTTGTATTCGGCCGAGTGGCTTCGCCCAGCAACGACAAGCGCAAGAATCAGGAAGATTGCGATTCTAAGTTTGGTCATTTTACACCGTGAAGGAATCACCGATTTGCACGGTGAGTTTTGTGCCTGTGCAGTATCCTAGATACCGCGTCGGGTTCCCAGCCATTAGCGACCCGTAAAGCACGGCATTGCCAGTCGCCACATCGAGATAAACATCGCCTGTGGGGAGCCCTGCGCCGGTGACATCGACAAGTGCGCCGGACGGGTAGATTCTGGCGGTGGTTCCGTCGGCTCCGCTGTTTCCAAAGATCCCATCAACGCCGTCTGCCGACGACGCGACCGTGATTCCAGACCCGGAAAACGCGCCCACCTTGCCGAGGCTGTAAGCCCCAACCGCGGTGTATTCCCGATATGCCGGTCCTGCCGGACCCGCCGGACCTGTTGGCCCAGCCGGTCCCGCGGGCTGCTCCTCAAAGGCGATGCGGTCCGATCCGCTACTGACGCTCATGTGTCCTCTTTAGGTGTTCTGCTGTCCGCATGCAATGACCGCAATGCGCGCATCTATAACGTTGAGATTGGCAAATTGTCCGAGGCCCCAATCATACAAGGCTACATCAAAAACACCGGGGGCCAACGTATCGAGCATGACGATCGGCATTGCTTGATTAGCGTTTGTATTCGGACCCTGCCATTGCACGATTGGCGCGTACAGCGCATCCGCGAACGCGGTCGGCAATACAAAGCGGAATCGATATCGCGCAGGGCTTGCCATGCCAGTATCCACGATGGATACCGTCCAATCACCCAGGCCATCAAACAGGTTGACGGCGCCCGCTTGGGAGGCAACCACCATGTAGTGCTTTACCACCGCCTTGGCGGTTAGGCGATTCGGCACAGCCGTGCCCTGGGGCGGGTTTGCGTCCGTCGGCCCCATCCCAGTCAAGAACCACTGCAGCGCCGTTGAGAAAAGGCGCAGATAGCCCGCAGGAGGTTCGCCTACCTGTGCGTAGGCCGCTGAGTCTTGCAGCAACAGCCGCCCAAGCGAAGCGCGAAAGTCGCCCAAGGCTGTCCGGATCTCGTTATCCGCAGAGATCTCGCCAGGGCCAACGGCATTCACCTGCCCGCCGACGCCATCGATGCGCAGGCTGTAGAGGGTCCGCCGCGTTGGTCCTACGTCGCCCACAATGGCCTGTCGCAGGCCGTCGAGCTTGTCCTTGATCAGCCGCAGGGCGCGATTGACCGGAGCGTCACCGGCCAGATTGCTGTCTGCGGATACGACGTTGCCATCGGTCGGGACCAGATAGAGGTCCGCTGGCGTTTCAAAGTCCGCTGTATCCACCCACTGCGGCGTGCCGTTGTACTGTTGCAGGTCCGTGTCGCTCATTATGGCACCAGGGGATTTTGGATGTAGAACGGGTTAAAAGCGTATGTCGGGCGAATGCGCTCCCAAGGC
This sequence comes from uncultured Anaerolineae bacterium, assembly GCA_964513955.1. Lineage (GTDB taxonomy): Bacteria > Chloroflexota > Anaerolineae > SSC4 > Amarolineaceae > Amarolinea. The sequence goes on from CAZEPA010000005.1 coordinate 1,554, forward strand.
TCGTTAAACGGAATCACCGTGTAACTGCCCGTGGGGAGCTTTTGCGCGTTCAGTCCCGACAGCATATCGCGGAACACCACCACATGGCGGCAGCTCGTATGCGCGGGCTTCACCATGGCGATGACGCGGCGCAACTCGCCGACAAGGTCCGGGCCGCCCGTGGAAGCAGCCCAACGCGCCGTGCTTGTCTTCCACTTGGCATTACTCACCTTCCACAGCGTGTAGCCGGTTGTGATTGCATTTGGCGCGTAGATGGCAACAAAGAAGAAGTTGACATGCCCGCCAAAGACCACATTGGGCGCTGCGGCTCCAGCATCGACCAGATCGCGCCAGCTGACAACCTCGGCACGATAGCCCAAGTGAGCCAGCTCGCGCACCATGCCAGCCTTCGTGCCGAAGGTGTACCAGCGATCGAGCGGACCCTTCAGATAGGCGCGGTAGCTGCTATCGCTGTCTCTGATAGCGCGAGCGAGACCGCCATACGTCTCGCCCAGCAGATCCAGCGCATCAGCGGGCGCGGTCTGCGACCCGTGGCAATAAGCGGCGCTGCGCCCCGCATTCACGATGCGATCCCAGGTGGCCATCAAGCCGCGTACGAACGTGTACGTTTTGCGGTGCTTGGTCGGCCTGTCCGCGGGCTCCGGCTTGACCCAGGTGGGATAGGCCGGCGAGGTTGGCAGGGACGCAAAATCCAACGGTGCGCTGGTCTCTTGAATCGCCATCACACACCCGTCTCCGTGGTCGCATTGACCAGTTGCAACAGCTCGTTGTAGAGCAGCGACACCGGCGCCAGGGGCGCGGCGCGCGTAAAATCGTAGACCTCTTGCCGGCTGTATAGGACCGCGGCGTCGATCTCGGCAAGCGGCACAGGGCCCTGGTCATAGCTCCCGATCGGCACCTGCGCGGCCAGCGCCTGTAAACTGGTGGCAATGCGTCCAGGGGCTTGCGATAGGTAGGCCGAGAAGACCTTGACCACCCCAGTCACGCTGACGCTTTTTACGCTGACGGTGCCGACATCCAGCTTGATGTCAAGAGGCACCCGAGGCGCGATAAAGGCATCCACGGCGGCGATCGCGCCAGCCGAGACGGGCCCCGTGTCGGTGGCAAGTAGCACGGTGACGTAGTTGTCGGTAAACACGCCCCCGAGCAGGTCGGAGTAGACCCGCACGCGCTTCACTTCGGGTGATGCGGTCAAAGCCCAATAGATGTACGCGGCCTGAGTGCTGCCCGTCGACAGCACCCCAAATTTTGCTGCCAGACGCTGCGCATAACGATCATCGGGTTCCTGATCAAAGCCACCCGTGGCCGCTGCCAGGTTGGTAACGCTTATGCCTAGGACATTGGGACTGATAAGCTGCGTGATCGTGCCGGGGCCAACGTTGTAGACGGCGCCCGCTTTTGCTGCCGTCATTGAGACACTGATGACCGCAGGGCCTGCCGGCAGCATCACCGGCGCTACGCTCACAAACTCCAGTCCGTCGGGAGTCGCACAGCGAAGCTCAATTGGTCCCAGCGGGCCAGCGCCAAGCGGAATCGTAAACTGCTCTGTGACTGCCGCGAACTGCGCGCTTTGGCGTGGCTCCTGAAAGTAGTCTTCGCCCAGCCAGTCGAGCCACTTGCCGCGCGCGGTGCGCAGAAACGAGGAGCCAGCAAGCCCTGCGATGATCTGATAGAGCAGCGAAGCTTCGATGCCCTGCCGGTAGAGTAAGAAGCGATACGGGCCGCCCGTGCGCCAGTTTGCGGTTTGCAGCGACACCAGCGCCGGGTCTGGCGGGTTGGCGTAAAAGGCCAGCGTGTCGTTGATGATCTGCTGCGCACTGCGTGGCAACAGCAGTTCTGCCAGGCTGATAACGCTCATGTGCCCAAGCTTTCGACGTAGAGATCGCCCACGGTGTTTGGGGTGCAGCGAAATGAGAACGGGTATGCTGCCTGACCGACGTTGACGGTTGCACGCACAAGCAGCGAGCCATCCTCAAAGGCCGTCAGAATCACGGTGCAGTCATCTACGCGATCGTCGCGCAGCGCTTGGTTCTGCATGGCGATCTTCATCGCGAAGAGAGCATCCCGCGTGAACCCCCGGCTGAGCTGCGCCCGCAGATCGAATCCATAGTCCGCGCCCTCTGCGGTGCCATCGGCCAGGCCCGGCGGCTGCGTCCACATGTTGACCAGGTCCTGCGCGATGCAGTCGAACTCGGCGCGCAGCTGTTCGTTTTCTGACAGGTCGGGCGTGACATCGATATCGATGCCAAGGTGCTGATAATCTTGCAGGTTGGCGATTTGCAGCGCGTCCATTAGCCACCCGCTTCCACGACGGACGAGCCGCCCGTGATGCGCCCATTCACCTGCGCGAGAGGCGTTGGCGCGGCCGCTGCGGTCAGTAGACCCATCACAAACGTTAGCGTCAGCAGGGGGCTGACAGCGCCCTCGCTGTCTGTGTAGGTCAATGTGACGACGTTTGTCCCGGCCATTGGGGTGGCTACCGCAGCCGCCAGAGTCCCACTGCGCGTGGTGTCGGTTTTGCGCGCCACTGCAAGCGGGCTCTGACTTGCCGCGATCTTGATCTTGCTCGCCGTGCTGTCTCCGAAGGACTGCAGCACGGGCCCGGTCGGCTGGCCGGCTTCCCAGCAACTGACTGCGCGCGAGCTTGGGTTGATCTGGATGCTCGTATCCGGCAGACCCACACGAATCCCCACGCGGCGCATGGGCGCGATCGTGCTGTCGTCGGGCTGAAACTGGACCGTGTTGTCTGAGTTTTGCGCGGCGATCCGCCCAGGCTGGCATTTCGTGAAGGGATAGCCCACGCGGCGCAGCCATTGGTCGAAGAGGGCAAAGAGCGCAGCGGCCGGGCCTGGCGCGTAGGTGATGACAGCGCGCAGGCTGTCCGGGGTGAAAACCCAATTGATGACCCGGATCGTCAGCCCGTCGACAATGTCGTCCACGCGCACGCTGACATCATTCAAATCCCAGCCCACCATGCCAGCTTCTGGAGCAACGTCGGCGATGATGTAGTCCGGGGCTGTGGCCGGTGTTGGCGTCGGAACGCCGAGCCACACCAGACCATCGCGGCGGATGCGCCAGACACAGCCCAGGTAGGCAGCCAGCGCGCTCAAGGCAGAGTTTACGGATCCAGCGGGATAGCTCCACTGCGGCAGCAGCCTGGCCAGAAGCTGAGGCGCGATCTCTGGTGACTGGGTTTCGCCTGCCAACTGCAGCAGGTCCGCCAGCACTTGCTGCACAAGCACACCTTGTGGCCATTCCTTGGGCTGCACGGCAGTCTGCATTCCGCCGCCGCCGCCAACGATGCGGGCCATTAGAAAGCCACCGCTCTGTCCTGACAGTGCGTCTGTCTGCTGGCCTGGTGCATGAGCGACCGTGCCGGCCCACGTTTCCCCCAATAGGCTCAGCGTTGCCGCCCCGGCCAGGGGCTCGTCGATGCCATCCGTGAGCAGTTCCAGATCGGCCGTCCAGGCGCCCTGATAGGGCTCAAGGATGTCGCCGCGCAAGATCGCGATTCCATTGAGTGTGGCGTCCGAGATCATCGCGGTGCAGCCTCCGACATGATGCGTCCCACAAACTGCGCGGTAGGATCCCCGGCTCGCGCAATCTTTTCCAGTTCCGTCGGCGGATACAGCGTCAGGGCCTGATTTGTCGGTCGCGCCTTGCTCTGCGTTTGAACGCCGGGAAGCAGCGATTGCGCAGGGGTGATGATGCCAACCGCGTTTTGCGTCCCGCCGCGTGGCTTGAAGTTCGGATCCGTGGGACCGCCGATCGCCACCGCCTTGGGCTTGCTGCTGCCCTGGCTCGCGCTGTTGATCTGCGTCTTAGGACCCACGACTTTAAAGCGGAACTCGTGAATCAGGGCCCGGATCCCGCCTGGCTGCGTCGGCTGCCAAACAGGCGCCGCAAAGAAGTAGCCCCGTGTGATGTTGCGCGCCGCGTACTGCGGGTGGGCGATGTTCACGATATTGAGTTTGGTCAGCGCTCGGTCAGGGTCCAGGTACTTTTGGTAGAAGGCCTGCAGGTCGCGTAGTTGCTCTGTCGAGGTCGTGCGGATCTTGATCACGCCCTCAGTGGGCACTTTGCCCTGATCGAGCAGCAGGTCACGGGACGCTCCCTTGCTCTTTTTGTGCTCGACGTCGCGCTTGTTCTCGCCCTCTGGTGGCAGGCAGAAGCCTGGGCACAAGCGGTCGGCGATCCAAATCACGTTGTAGGCGATTGGATCGTCTGCCGGGCTGTCGATTTCTCCGACGGTGATTGGCATTATCCCACCCCCGCGACAACGGTGCGGCCCAAAAGCTGGCGCAGTTGGCGATCCAGTACAGGAACAGCCATGGGGCCAACGCCAGCGGCGAACTCCGCTGCATCGCGCACGTTTGGCAGCGACACATTGATCTGCACGCTTACGGATGCAGATGCGCCACCGCCTCCGCCAATTGCAGCACCAGAACCAAGCTGAGCACGCGGGGCGAAGCCGTCCTCAGCAGCGCCGCCTAGGGCCGCGCTTGCCCGCATGACGCCTTGCGCTCCGCGGTCGATGCCTAAGCCAACGCCAGCCGCGAAGAAGCCACCGAGCTCGATACCGCGACGGCTTGGCGAGGCGATGCCGAGCTTGGCCTTTAGGCTCTGCAGGATGCGATCACCGACTCCCGCGACGGCGTCATAGACGGCGCCGGCACCGTTGCGGATGCCCTGCGCGAGCCCCTGCATGATGCGCCCGCCGATATCGACAACGGACGCCCATGCGCCGCGCATGGCTTCCACCACGTCACCTACCGCGCTCATAATGGCGTCATCAGCCTGGACCAGTGCGCCCCATAGGCTCACAAAAGCAGCGCCAGCCTCGACGGCGACCACCGCGAGGTCTGCCATCCAACTGACAATGCGCGTTACTCCTCGGACGAGCGTATCCATCTTGCCGGGATCCGAAGTCAGGGCATCGAATCCCTTGCGAATGCGATCCACCACAGGCATCAGGTCTGCCTTGATGCCACGCTGTAGCGACGCGACAAACTCTTTGCCGGCGACGCTGTCGACACTGAAGAATCCCGCCACGTCGCGCAGCAGGTCTTTCAACGACACCAGCGCCGGCCATTGGTCGATATCACTCACGGCGAAGAGGGTCTTTAGGCCCCCTTTGATGTTCGAGATCATGCCCGAAAGCGTGTCGGCGCTCTTGACGGCAAACTCTCCCGCAGCACCACCGCCGGATAGGTTGCGCATGACTGTGGTGATTGCCTGGATGCCGGCAGTCGCGTTCACGCCACTTGCCGTGATGAGCTTTATCACCTTGTCGGTGCGCTTCTGTTCATCCTTCTCTTTGATGTCGAGGATCGTGGCCAACTGCGCGTAAACCTCGCGCGCAGGCAGGCCGAGTTCACCGAGTTGGCCGGTTAGTTCTTCCTGCTGCAGCTTGCCCTTTGCGAAGATCTGGTTGATCGCCTTGATGCTGCGCTCCATTCCCTCGGAGCCTTCGCCGCTGGCTGTGGCGAAGTCGCTAACCGCGCCCATGATGTAGCGGCGCACGTCGGCGTTCTTGAAATTGGTCGACAGCTTGGTCAGTGCGTCAAGCACCTGCTCAGGGTCGAAGATCGTCTTTTCGGCGATGCGAAAGGCGTCTTTGATCTCCGCGTTTGCGGCTTCCGCGCTGCCCAACTGCACTCGGAGCCGCATCCGCGCATTCTCGATCAGCTGCGCGGTTTCAAGGCCCTCTTTTCCAGCCAACAGGCCAGCAGCCCCAACGCCAGCCAGAACGCCCTTGATGCCGCCCCCGGCCATGCCGGCCAGTGAGCCCAGGGTGCCACCGGCAGCCCGACCGTATCCGCGATAGCGGGCTTCCTGCTGCTTAGCCTGCTGCTTGGCCAAGCGCGCAGCCTCCCGCGCCACTCTGCGATCCAGCGCGATGCGATAGCGAGCAAAGCGCTCCTCTTCGCGCTGCTGCGCCATGAGGCGACGGAACGCTGCGTTGCGCTTTTCGTCCTCGGCTCGCTTGAAGGCTTGCAGCCCGCGAATGCGCTCTGCCTCTTCAGCTCGCGCAGCCTGAGATGCCATGCGCTGCCATTCGTCGGCTACACGCCGCGCCTGATTGGAAGCCGTAGTTCCCGCGCGGCGAGGGCGTTCAAGCTGGCCAAGGGCTTTGTGTACGCGATCGGCCGCACGAACAGCAGCCGCGGCATCCGCGCCTCCTGTCCATCGCAAGCCTACGTCATACGTGGTAGCCATCGGTCATCGTCCTCGCAGCTTCATGATCTGCAGCAGTGCCAATTCGCCCTTTAGCAGGTAGCCCGCCTGTCCTGCGTCTGTGTCGGGCGCGTGGTCCGCAGCCCACAACACGGCGCCGGCCACGCCTATCTCGCGTCCCCGGCTGGCGGCAGCGTAGAGGTTCCAGGCTGCGGGGCTGGCCCACTGCCGAACTTTTTTACGGCAACGGATCCCCCATCAGTTCCGAGGGAAACGAGGACACTCTCCAGCGTTTCGACCAAGATCGGCAGCCGACTGGCAACCTCATCGCGCTCGACGCTGACAATGCACGCCTTCCAGCAGAGTGCCGCGGAATCGGTGCTGTGTTCCACGATGCTACGCCGATATGCTGCGTAGTGCGAGGCGGACATCTTCCGAGCCACCAGCGTAACCCGCTCGGCTTCGTCACTGCGACTGATGCAGGTGATTTCGTACTGGCCTGACGTGAGCTTTTTTGGCTCGTCAACGCGCCAGCCGTGCCCCACGCTCGCCAAGAACTCCTTAGCGATCCAGTCGCGATAGAACTCCGATTGCGCATACCGCGCTTGCAGCCGCTGCCGCTCCGCAACCAACTCCTGTGGTACTGGCGCGGCGGCGGCTTTTTCTTCGCTGCCTTCGACCGTGCCGCGGTTTGCCGTGGGCACCGCTGGGCATAGCAAGCACCGCATCGCGCACTCTTCGAGCGCGGACGGCACCTTGCGCTCACTGGCATCGATCAGCAGCGCGACATCGTTTTTGGTCGGCACACGGAACGCGAAGTCCTCATCCCCGACCGTCAACACGCGCACCATGCCGGCGCCGTGCGCCTTTTCCAGTGCTTCGTACTGCTCTTGCGTCACTTCAGACATCTGGCCTTATGTCCCTGGCCCCTGTGAGATGTGAAAACCCGGCGCAGCCCACAAGGGCCAGAGAGCCGCGCCGGGCATCACATCAAGCGGTCAGCACGTTGTCCACGGGCGTCTGGTCGTAGTCCAGGAAGCTACATGAGAGCTTCATCTCGGACGCACCCTTGTCGTACCCGCTCGCAAAGTCTTTCATGCGGAAGCGCAGGAACTTGAATTCATAGAAGCGCGTGTCGTTCTGAGGCTGCGCATTCACCACAAGCGTGAATTCTCGGTTGCGCACTGCCTTCCAGCCGCCAAAGCGAGCGCAGAACAGCAACCACTGTCGAGTGGCCCATGTCATGGACCCTTCGTAGGTGGTCTGTCCTGGCGTGCGCTCGCTGGGATCTTGCAGCCCCTGCAGATGGATGATCTCTTCGTCCGTCTTTGCTGAGAACTCCATCGACTTCACGGCAGCGGACAGTGTGTCCCCGTCGATTTGAAACTCGGCGGTAGTAATGTCGATGGCATACCCGGGCGATCCAACGTCGATCATGGTTGTGGCTCCTTAGAGGACCTGGGTCCCGGTGATGGTGCGCACGATGCCCGCCTTGGCATCGATGCGCTTGACGTAGAACAGCAACTGGAAGTGGTAGGTCAGAACCAAACGCGCGTCGGTATTCGTGCGGTCGACAACCACCGAGACGGCCGAGCAGACGCCCGTCTTGACCATCAGGCTTGTGAGCTGGTCCGTCAGGAACGTCTCAATCGCGCGCGCCGCCGTGTTCTTGATCGTTCCGTCCGGGTTGCGCTGCTGGGCGGTGTTCAGAAAGCGCGTCTGCAGCGCGTAGCCGTAGAACATACCCAGATCGAGCACGCGGCCGTAAGTGATGTAGGTGAAGTCGCCCGTGGGCGCATCGAGCAGCAGGCCATCTGCCTGCACCCCCGGGATCCCGGTCAGCAGGTAGTTGTAGGACGAGCGCGCCGCGGCAAGCGATCCGGCCACATCGGTCTGATACGCCTCGACGATGCCATTGATGGCGCCAGCCAGCGTCTGATCGTCCGGCATGACGCCCGCGGGTAGCGCCAGCAAGCGCGCGAACAGTCCCCGATTTCCACTGCAGATGCCGAAGCGGCCCAGTTGCGGCAGTGGCAGCGACGAGATCATGTTGTCGTGGCCACCGAAGACTGACGCGCGCGCGGCAACCAGGGGCGCCAAGATTCCTGACACCTGGGTCGCCCACTGCGGATTCGTCTGCCCAGAGGCCGGCGCTGCGTACTCCAGTAGGATTCGGCAATACTTGCGCGCGTTTTCCAACTGGTTGCCGAAGGACTGCATCGCCGCGATCCATGCTGGAAGTTGGATCACGGGGATCTCGCCAGCAATCGCAATCAGCGACGCCTGCTCGGGTCGCGTCAGGAAGTACGTCAGGGCCGCCGAGACATCGGCCAGCGTTGACGTGGGCGCCGTGGTTGCGAAGCTGAACAGATCGTCGGCATCGAATGTGCCCGCAAAAGTCAACGTCAGGCCGGTCTGCGGAAGCACCACTGAGCCTCCCGCCGGAATCAGGTAGACGTTGCCATCAAACAGCGGCACACCGTTGACCTTGCCCAGACTGACGCGGAAGGTCGCAGTTCCCAGCGCTCCACCCGTGACGATCTGAATCGACACGTCGTACGCGTCATAGGGGCTGCCGCTGACCGTCATGGTGCCGGTCGAGCCAAACGGAAGCGCGGTGTTGACCTTTGGCCCAGCCAGGCCGGAGCCAGAGCCCGCCAATGTGCTGGTGAACTTGCCGGGGTTGTTGGCCGCCAGGGTCACCAAGTCGCTTTGCAGGACGATCGCGGTCGTGGTTGGCTCGCCGTTGGCATCGGTATCCGGCTCGACATGGATCGTAGTGCCGCCCACCAGCGACACCACGCGAGCATGCGGGTGCGGCCCGGTGATGATGTTTTCGTAGCTCATGCCCGTGGTGAGGGCATTGAGCACGATGCGCCCGGCGGTCTCGCTGGTGGTGGCAAGAGTCTGGCCGCACACACTAGCGCCGGTGCCCTGCGCGGTCGCAGAGAACAGCGCAAGCGCCGCCGGGACGCCCGTGATTAGGGCCGCAAGCTGGGTGCCAGTGGTGGCAGGGGTGACCGTCAGTTTGACATGCAGGCCAGTGACCAATGTGGCCGTGGCCATGCCGGTGACGATCTCAAGTTCTGCCCCGGCCTGCTTGCCGATGAACAGAACATCGCCGTTAAAGTCGGCGCCGGGCACCAGAATTGCACCAAACGCGCTGACATCCGCCCCAAGCACTGCACCAACCGTCTTTGTGACGGCTCCAGCAGTGCCAGTGTTGGATGTCTCGGTCTTGATCTGATACAGGATGCCGTGGCCGGTTTCAGCGAGCGCCGTGCCAGCGTACTCACTGCCGGGGCCGCCGCCAAATTCACTGACCACGGTGCTGATCGAATCAGCTCGGATGATTTGCAGTGGCGTGCCGAGTTGCGTGGGGCCGATCACAAGGCCGGACTGTGCCGGGCTCTCTGGCACATTGCCGGACAGGTTATTGACGGCCTGAAGGTTTGATGACGGGACCGAAGGCATCGGTTATCTCCCCAGGGTGTAGCCAGCGATCCGGCGGACCGCGGCGATAAATTCAGCCGTCGTGAAGCGCTGGCCGATCGGATATTCCGCACTTAGGGCCGCGTGCATCCAGGCCGGCGCTTTATGGGCAATGCAGTGCGCTGCAATGCTGCCGGGCTCTGGCTCGGCCGACCCCTTGGGGAGCGCATAAACTGGTCCCGCAAGCTCTGGCATGACCGGAGGCGGCGAGGGGGGCGGGTTGTCGGTCGCTGGCGGCGCTTCCGCGGGCGCTGGCGGCGTGCGTGGTTCAGTCGGTTCGGCCAAATTGCTCATGGCTGCACAATCTCCCCCGTCGCATCGATCTGGTTGATCGGCTTCGTTAGATACGGGTCCCCCAGGACCAGGCATTCCAGCGTCCAGCGGTACTGACAGACGATTTCCCGCTGGGCTGGGCTTTCGCTGAAGTCGCCCCATGATTCCTCTTGTTCGTCAACGTCGTAGTCCGCGGGCCGGTACTTGTTCACGGTCAAGATCACGGCGCGCAAGACCTCTTCCGCGACCTCCAGCGTGCGGACATCGATACCGCTTTGCTGAATGGCTGGCGTGCGGATCTCGGCGCGCAGTTTAAGCCGTCGAATCGCGACGCAAGGCGCAGGCATGTCGGGCCCGTGCGCTTGATGGCCGCGCGCGATGCTGCCGCCCTCAATCGCCCAGATAATGCGCTGCCCACCGGGACGTGAGAGCCCAAGCTGTGTTTCGTCGATTTTCCAGAGGCCGGCGGGCTGCTTGTCGCTGTTGAGACGCAGTAGCAGGTCGGCGTTGATCTGCTGCTGCATCTCGGCCCAGCTGTGAATCCAATCAGGACGCATTAGGCTCATGGACGCGCCTCTCGCTCGACGACTCTCTGCATCGTTCGCACGATCAGGGCATCCATTGCAGGCGGAACTGGATCGCTGGGGCGCGGAATGAACCGTCGCGCCTGCATGCGGCTGGTCCCGTCGCGCAGGAAGTGATCGTAATCGGTGTCACTTCGCAGTCGGACAACCCACCCACGCAGAGACGCCCGCGCACTGACCGTGATCGAACGGCGCAGAGTCCCACTGCGAACCATCGGAGGACGGTGACCGTCCTTCGGCGGTTCGAATGGCTTGCCCATGACATCAACGCCCTGCCGAAACTCGCGATCGAGTTCAGCAGACAGCACCGGAACCAACGCGCGCGCGCAGCCCTGCATCACGCGGCGCTCTGCCGTGATGCAGCGCGATCGCAGGCGCTGTATGTCGGTTCCGCGCGGCATGACGCTGGCCTAGTCGACCTCGATATTGATCCAGATGTTCCCGTTGCTGTCGGCGGTAATCCCTTCACACAGAAGATGCGTGCCGACCGCTTTCCCTTGGGCATCTGCACTGAAGCCTTTTTGGTAGGGCTGGCCAACCTCAAGTTGCGTTTGGCCGCTCAGGGTGCTGAGGAGCACCGAGTTTGCTGGTGTTCCAGCGGCGGCTGGGATCGCCATTGCCGGCCCTGGATTGGTCGGCGCGCTATCGAACGTAACCAGACGCACCATGGCCTGAAGGCCATTTGCTGCGGTGGCTCCGTTTGATATGCCGGCCAATGAGACGCGCACATGGCCGGCGCGATAGATGCCCGCGCTCTGGGTATCGGCATTGTTGGCAAACGGCGCAAGGCTGATGTAGTTGCTGGCACCAACGGAACAGTTGATCGAGAAGGCATGCGACATCGTCTAATGTCTCCAGACCCCACGGAACGCGGGGCGGTTGCGCTCATAGTCGGGGAACACGGACCCATCCGGGTCCGGGCTGCTGTTGAGTCGCGCGTCACCATCGGCTTCTGCGCGCATGAGCTTTTGCGCTTCGGCGTACAGGAAGCGCCAGTCATCGGGCACCGTGCCACGCCCAGAAACAAGCCGAACTCTTCCAAGGTAGCAAACGTGGGCTCGGTCGGCGGCGTCGATGTCCGTGATCGGCTTACCTTGGTTGTAGGCCCATTTACGGAATAGCGCGCTGATCTCGTCGCACACGGCCAGCAGAAGCGGGCTTGCGGTCGTGCTCCAGGTCCACTGCTGACCGGCCACAAAGGCAGGCGACGTTACACCGTTGAACGCTTGGATCTGAACACCCTGGACTGGCAGTTCATAATCAAAGCGGCTGTTTTGATATTCGTTTGGGACCGTCTGCACTGGGTTCTGCCACGTCGCCCCGCCGTCATCACTGAAGCGAAAGACAGCAGCGCCCAAGTCGCCGGTTTCCACGACCTCAAGCACAAAAGATCGAGCATCAATCGGGAATCCGCCTAGCTTGATGCTGCCGACCGCTCCCAGCGGAGCCACAAGCGCCGACAGGGTCCCGCACTGACCAGGCCCTGGAATCTCGGCGCGCGTGATAGCCCCAAGGGGCGCGCGCGTCAGAAGCTCCGTCGGCGTGATGTATGTGGGATCGGTGATGACCATTGCTAGCGGTGCTGCTCCAACACCAGGGCATCAGCTAGATCTGCGCCAATTTGAACACCCGTGCCACTGACCAGCACAATCGCTAAGAAGCACGGCTGCGTGGCGGTCGAGATGCGCGCGGGAACAATGCCAGCGGGGGCCGCCCCAAAGTCGATAGTGAAGGGCGTGGCGCCACGCGGCCCCTCTGGAATCCAGACCTGGCGCTCCTGCCAATAGCGATAGACCGCATATGCGCCGCTGCCGCTGGCGGTGTAGGCCAGTTCTCCCGGATCCATGGCGACTTCTAGCGAGTTGTAGCCGTTGCGCTTTTCGATGCGTCGCGGAGCGGTGCTTGCGCTCGCAACGGCATCGATGGCGCTTGGCGGACTACCCGCCGGCGGAAGGCTGGCTAGCGGAATGACCGCAAGGCGCGCTGGAGTGAAGCTCGACATGGGCCCCTGTCGTGTCCGCTTAGGACGGCTGGATCGTGAAGCGCAGCGCGCGGGCAGGGATCATCAGCTTGGCGTTGCCGAAGGCATCCCAACCGAACTCGATCGCGCCCTGCGTCGCGCGCAGATGGTCGCTGCCATTCAGGCCGGTGTAGTAGGGCGTGGGCTGCCGGGTCGGAACGACGGCGATTGGCCGGTCCTCGCCGCGCGGAACAGCCAGCAGATAGCCAACCTTGCCGCGGTCCTGGTTCGTCCCGCCGAAGATCGGCGCTTGCTTGGTGCGGGCCAGCTGCTTGAACAGCTTAACCTGCGCGCGGCCCTTCAGCTGGTTGGTCTGACTGGCGGCGGCGTTGGTCCCAACCGGCACCGCAGCGATATCCGCGTTCAGAACGTTCAGCAGCTGGACTTCCATATCCGCCGTCGGCGCCAGGAACATCATCTGCACATCGTCGGTGTCGAGCGGCAGACCGTCGGGGCCCGGCACATTTTCCAGCAGCGACAGCATCGCGCGGACGTTTTCCTGATCGATCGCAGTGATCGACACGTCGTTGTAGTAGAGGCCGACGCCGGGCTTTGCGGGGTTGGCCTGATGCTGCGCGGTCGACGGCGTGAAAAACTTTCGCCCGTCCGGGGTCCAGATCGCGTTCTCGACCAGGGTCGACGCGACGAGCCAGTCCCACAGGATCAGCGACCGGTCCATCATCTGCGGCAGCTGCGCCTGGATGATGCCAAACAGGTCTTGATTCCAGGTGTCCCACTCTTCGCGCTTGCTGGGCACGCAGTAGCGCTTCAGGTCAACCGCGACCTCGATCGAGCTGAACGGCTCGACGGGGCGCGGGTCGCCGGTGTTCCACTGCTGCGGCGGGGACGCGGCCAGGTTGATCGGGAACTTTACCCGACGCCCCATGACCGTGTTGCCCTTGCCGTCAAGCACTGGCACGCGCTCCTGCTGGGCCATGACGCCCGCCGGTGGCACATAGGCGAACTGCGTGTACAGCGCGCGGTTGTTGCCGGCCAGGGCGCGCTGATACGCCTTGTTGACCGACGTAAAGTAATAGTCGAGGTCGGCGTTCGGGCCAACCATCTGCGTGAGCGAGTTGGGCATGGTTAGATCTCCACCACGGCCTGGCCGTCGACGATCTTGCGCAGGATGCCGCTGACGTCATTCGCGGCTGCGGTCGCTTTGACGGTGTTGTCGTCGGCGAAATAGACCTGCTTGCCAATCAAGGCTTCGGTCGGCAAGTCGCCGGCCAGCATGTCGAAGTAGAAGGCGCCACGGTGAAACACCAGCGCATCAGGATCTGCGTAGACGACATCGCCAGTCGATGGCGCTTCGCTGTGCTTGATAGCGACACCCAGGATCGTCTGACCGACGACACCGGACGCGGCCGGCTGGGCTTTGCCAGCGACCTGCACGGCCACGGCGCCCTGATAGAGGATTGTGTTCTGCTTCTGGGTGTGGATGTCGTTCGGCGCCACCTCAGGTAGCGACCAGAACGGACGGACGATGTCTTGCGCGAGAGCGGCCATGGTCGCTTACTCCTGATACGTCGTCGCCGCGAAGGGCAGCGGGTTGTGGCGGATCTGGGTGTCGTCGTCCGGAAGCGTGTCTGACAGCAGCATCAGCCCTTCATCCGTGGCGCGGGCCTCATCAAAGGCCACGCCCGCCGCAGCGAATGCCTTGCGCTCCGTCTCGACGTACAACTTGACGCGGGCGCGCTGGCGATCGTCGCACGCGGCCAGGGTCGTAGGCTGCGCACTGGCTGCGGCAGCGGGTGCAGTTGGGCTGGGCATCTGGGCTAGATCCTTTTGCAACTGCGCCACGGTCGGCGGCTTCTGGGCGGCCTCGCGAACGACGGCGCTCGGGGTGATCTCTGCGGACGCTTGGAGGCAGGCCGCCAGAGCGGCCAGGGACAGCGCTTCGAGGTCGCCACGCTTCGCCGCGGGATAGCGGCCGGCGTAGGCGTCCAAGAGCATGACCTTGACAGTGCGCTCATCGGTCGCGCCCGGCGCAGCGGAAGCGGCAGGGGCCATCAGGCGCGCCATCAAGCGCCCTTCGAGGCGATCGGGATCGGTCTCGCCCAGCTGGGCTTCCAGGGTTGCAAGCATGCGGTCCGCGACGCGATCCCGCTTCGCCTTGCTGGCGCCGGATTCCACATCGCCTTCGCTCATGTAGCCGGCCTGCTTCATGTGTCCGGCCATGCTGGCAAGCATCTCGGCAGCCATGCCGGTCATGCGGTTTCCGAGTTCTTTTTCGGCGCCGTCCGTGTCGGCCATCGCCTGGCACGCGCGCAAAAAGCCCTGCCCTGCGCTGTACGCGTCAAGCGTCAGCCGCTTCTTGTCAGCCATTGGTTCACCTTTGGGGGTGGCGTGGTCAAGGACGACTGGCCGCGCGTTGACGGTTCCGGGATCGATCACAAGACCGGGGTTTTTGAGTTCAACGATCACGCCGGACTTGTCGTGCAGCACGGCGGGCGAAAAGTACGGCCATTCTCCGTCGCGGATTGCCTTTGATGCTGGCGGAGTCCAGTTGATATCTTCGTACCAAAGGCCCACGGCATCGAGGCTGGGGACGCATGTCCCGGCTGCCTTGCGCTCTGACGGCGCGACGGCGGGGTTGTAGCTGGCGTGGTAGTAGTCAAAGCACAGGCGCACGCCGCGGGCGGAATAGGCCGCCATGAACCGCTGCGCACCCTCTGGCGTCAGGTACAGCGTGCCTTTCGTCGTCGGGTTGGCGCCCCACTTGAAGGCCAGCAGCCGCTTGGGTGGCTCTCCGCCGATGCGCGGAAGCAGCGGCAGCGGCAGGTCACTGGCATCCAAGACAGCAAGATCTGCACAGGGCTCGGCGCTGAGTTCTGTCCGGTCCCATGGCGCTGGGCGGTCAAGCGCATGCTTGGACTCTTTGCCCAGGTGCGCCCGTACTGCGGCCATCTCGCTGTCAGGGATGTCCGCGCCACCACGTGCGCCACTGGCTGCACCGATGGCCGCCTCAACACCAGCAGGGACCGTGACCATCTTGCCGTCTACCACGTCGTGATGCGGCAGTTTGTAGTCACTAGGCTTTTCGCCGTTGCCAGCCACATAAGCAAAGCCGCGCGCGTACGTGGCGCGGTCGACCTTGTCCCAATCGCCCGAACCATCTGACGAGGCGTGCTTTCGCAGACGCATTCGCGCGCCATCCCCGTCCCAGGACTCGGTCTTGTGTACCGGGTGGCTGGCAAATGGGACCGGGCCCGTATGCGCTCGCGTGCTGGCCTCGCTGCTCACCCCGCTACGCTGCAGGCTTGCGCGCGCTAGTGCTATCTTGGCCAGCCTGTGCTATGGTGTGCAGCCATGGCCCAGCACACACAGCCCACCCAATCCAGACCCCCGGTCCGCCGTAAACGCTGGCAGGTCTGCTGCCGCCTCAGCGAGGAGCAGTTAGAAGCATACAATGCAGCCAAGCGGCACGCCGCGCGCAGTCTTGGCTTTGCACCCACGGATCAGCAGGTCCTCGACAAGGCGATCGAGGAGTTCTGCACAAAAATGCGCATCGAATACCCAAGGGTTCCTCGCAATCTCCGTCGAGCCCGACGCGCCGCCTGATTCTTCGACCCCGCGTTGGCTATGGCTGACCAGGGTTAGCACAGTTTGGGCATTCTCCGTCGAGCCGGCAAAGTGCCGGCATGGCTCAACCCAGCTTGATGGACCGCTTTCTTGCGGTGTTCCGCGCGCGCCCCTCTGCTCCTCCTGCGCTAGCTCCCCGCAAACTTGACCCACTCACGCCGGCGGACTTTGAATCCAGGCGTGAGGCGTTCCCGATCTACCCATTCACAGGATGGGACGCGAAGGCCATCATGCAGATGCTTGATGCGCACGATATCGGCAACTTCCAACTGTCGGAGCAGTTCTATCACGCACTTAAGAAAGATGGCCTAATCGGCTCGGCGCTGCAGATGCTGACGGAGACGGCGTGCGACTTCCCGCACTCGCTGAAGTGCCCCAAGCACGCACCGGACGAGATGCATCAGTTTACTGACGAGCTTGCGCGCAACTGGCAGGCGGTTTTGCCGGACGAAATCCTGGCCGAGATCATCGAGCGCGTGGCCGTGTTTGGCATGCAGGTCAGCCGGATCCAGTGGACCTGGCGCAGCGGCCAGCGCGAGATGCGTCTGATTCCCTGGACGCACTCCAACCTGATGTGGCGTCAGGATCTGTGGTGCTATCAGGGGCTATCGCAAGACCGAGGCATTGAGTACATCAGCAACGACGGGCGCGAGTGGGTGGTGTTTTCGCTCGGCGGCACGCGGCCCTGGCTGAAGGGCATGATCCGCCGCTTGGCCTTTGCCTACTGGCAGATCATCACCGGCGATGACCTCTGGGCCAACTTCAACGACAAGTTTGCCCAGCCCATCAAAAACCGAATCATCCCCAGGGTGATGCGAGAGAGCCCCGAAGCGCAGCGGCTTTACGCCAAAGAAGACGCGATGCGCGGTGGCGATATGATCGTAAGCCCGCAAGATGTCGACCATGGTCGCGGGTACGATCTGAAGTACGTGCAGGTCGACGCGCAGGGCTACCAGACGATGCAGGATCTGCTAGCGCGCTTCGACGAGCGCGCGGCGATCATCATCCTCGGTCATAACCTGCTGCAGTCGGTCAAGGGAGGCTCTCTTGCTGCGATGCGGGAGGCGATGAAGCTTCTGCGCCGTCGAGCGTTCAGCTATCTGCAGAAGGTTCAGACAGGCTGCGAGGACATCAGCAAGACCTGGGCGCGGGCCAACTTCGGCAGCGATCCCGCTGACTGGCCAGAACTGAATGGTGCGCTTCCGTCTGATTGCTCTTGGTCGCTGGTGTTCGACAAGACCGATCCCGAAGACAAGATGCAGGCCGGCGTTCGCGCTGCGCAGTTCGGCCAAGCATTCGGCACCTTCGTCAAGGCACTGGACAAAGCCCCTCCCGACGCTGCCGCCAAGTTCTGGCAGACGGTCGACATCCTGGAAGCGATGGAGCGCGCGGGAATCCCGCTGCTCGACGGAGAAGACACCTACGACGAAAACGATGCCGCTGAGTTGGCAGCAGATGAGCACTACGATCCGCCGGAGCACATGAAGCGCGCCGCTCGCCGGTCGCTAGGGTGGGTCCATGAGTTCCGACGAGGGGGGACTGAAGTGGGCCGCTCTATGGCCCGCAAGATCGTTCGCGGTCGCCTGTCGCGCGCCGACGTGTTGCACATTGCCCGCTACTGGCCACGACACGAGGGGGACCGAAGCCACGTGCAGTGGAAGGATCTGCGCAAGCCGAGTAACGGCCGCATTGCCTGGGGACTCTGGGGAGATCTCGGTGATGGGCGCGGGCGCAAGTGGAGCGAGGACACAGCCGCCAAGATTAAGGGATCCCTCAGTGAGTCTGAGGCCCGCACAATCGGCGCACGGCTGGCGCTGCTGGATGGCGATCCGTTGGATCTGCTCACAGCGCCGGAGCCAGAGCACAGCCTCGCGCCCCGCCTGGGAACACGTGGGGCCAGCCAGCGCACGCGCGACCTGACCGCAATTGCATCGGTCGCTGTGTTTGATGGGGCGGGCCGGCTACTCATGGGCAAGCGGCGAGACTCTGGCAAGTGGACGCTGCCCGGCGGGCATCTTGAGCCGGGCGAGGCGCCGCACGCTGCCGCGATACGCGAGCTCTGGGAAGAGGCCACAATCAGCGCCCCCCTACGGCACATCGGCAGCGGCCAAGCGGGCGCGTACCTGATTCACGCCTACCGCGCGGATGGCGTGGTTACAGCGCCCGCCACGCTGCACGATCCCGATCAAGAGGTCGACGCCTGGGAGTGGATCGCGTTGCCGCTGCCGTCCACTGTCGCGCAGAACCTGCACGCGCCGCGTAATGTGACGCTGGCGCTCATTGGGGCAGGCAAGGCCGACGGGCTGCTGCTTCTGCCAGTGGAATCCTAGCGCCCGAGGTCTGTATGGGGTGCTTGCCCTGGAATCGAACCAGGAATAAGCCAGTTCTACGGCGTCAGTGCCATGCCGCTGGCTTTGCCGCTTTCGCGACTTTCAGACTTCTCCATGTAGGCACATATCCGTCTTGCAAGCACTAGGTGATGTTGACAGCTCTTTGTCTGGCCGGCAAGACTTCCGCATCGCCGTTTGACATTTTGGCTCGTCAGTTTGAACCGCGCGGCTCCTGTCGCTGAAACAGCACCTCTGCATCCGGATCTGTGAGCACATTTTCCGGCAGTGGTGGCAGCACAACGACGCTTGCCTGATTCTGAATCAGCCACAAAAAGTAATCTGGCGTGTTGCGTGGTGGCGGCGGCGTCTTGTCTGCGATGTGTACAACTTCCGCTGTTCGAATACCTAGTTCCTTTTCCATTGGCCCTTGCTCTCCTCGCCCGCTAGTCTATCCCAGTCCGCCCCGGTCGTGCATACTGCCCGCATGCCCATCACAGCAAAAAGTCCAAAGCTTTACGTGACCCTTTTACAGCCCGTGCTTGTTCATCACATCGCGCTGTACCTTGCCGCCAAACACGCTCATTGGATCGTCCGGGGTCCGCAGTTCGCCCCGCTGCATGAGCTGTTCGGGGAAGTGGCCGACAGCGCACAGGGGGCCGCTGACACCATCGCGGAGCGCATTGCTCAGTTGGATGGCGTGCCCTCTCGTGACCTGCCCGTGTTGGCGGTGACCGAGCGCTCTGGCTTAGCCTTGGTTGGCCAAGTCAGCGCCGCGGCCTCGCGGGTCGCCAAGCTGCAGTTGGATGCGATTACGGATCTACTGGCGGAGGGGGATCAGGTCAGCGCGAACCTACTACTGACGCTGCAAGAGGGCCTTGATAAGCTGATCTGGATGCTGGACAGCCACTTGCTCTAGTTCCGCTGAGCTGCGGAGCGCATTGCTGCGCAGAATCGCAAGCGCTGCAGCCCTTGGCCAAGATCGTCCCGATGTTCGTCCGCACTTCTGGCACTGCAACTCAAGCATTGCCAAGCCCGCTCAGCAGTTCCGTGGCCCGCTCGACGTGTTCCGCAGAGGCATTCAGGTGCATTAACCGCAGCGCCGCGCCGTAATTCTTCAGCATCGGCGCCGCTTCTGCTAGGTCGGCGTCTTCGCACTTCTGCAGGCTCCTCAGCGCTGGATGCCCTGTTGGAAGCGCCACCATCGCACGCCACAGGCTGGCCATGGCTGCGGGAATGACTTGCTGCGACGTGGCGAGGGGTTCTGGTGGTATCAGCACGCGCACATCCGGCGCATCGGCCTCAGCTTCGGCTATTCCGCCGCGCGGCGCGCTCTCCGTTCTCTCCGCCGCGCGGTCCTGTGAGATTTCACCCTTTCGATCGTTCGCTCGCTTGCTCATTGCTTCTCCTATGCTCGCCAGCGGCCGCCGCCGCCGCCGAGAATGCTCGTTCGCTGCGGGGCCAGCATACGCCCGCCGCCTAGTTCAGCCTGCGCTCGTCGCGTCTCGCGCTTGATGGCGTCGAGGTCACTGCCGGCAGGGTCTAGCAAATTGCGGTCTTCAAACATCACAGCATAGCGGACAGCGTCCATGCCGTGGTCGTTCTCCTTGATCGGCTGCTCTTTGAGAACCGCCCCATCGGCACCCTTGGCGTAGCTGTAGACTTCGAACTCTTCCTCTGTGCTGCATGGCTTGTAGGATTGGCGCAGGGCGTCATCTTCCCGGACCAGGCACCCGCGAAAGAACTTTAGCCGGTCAGTCTCCAGGCGCTGCATGACCAGTTGGATCCCGCGCATGACCTGCTTGTTCGCTGGCGTGGTGGGGATGCCGCAGTCTTCAAGTTCCGCGCGCTCATCCGCATCATGATCACAGATCGTGGCTTCGATGCGCTCTCGGTTGGTCAGGCGTATGATCTCGCGTCCGCTGTCGCTGGCCTTCTGCCGTGTCTGATAGGTCTGCCGGTAGACGTACATGCATCCGTCCCCGTCCACGGCAATCCACAGAACCACGCGCGCATGCACAAAGCCAAAGTCTGTGGCTCGGATGCGCCGCCAGTCGTCCGGGATCGGGAACGGCTCGACGATGTGGCGAGCCGGATCCCAGACCTCGGAATAGATCGCGCCCTCTGCGTTGCGCCAGCGTCCAAAGCGCAGCCGTTCGCGCATCACCCCGCGCAGCCCATCCAGGCGCGCCACGTAGTCCGCACGAAGCGTGGGATTGTCGTCTAGCGTAGGTTGATACACGCCGACATCGTGTAGTAGCCCGGACAGGCTCGGTCGGATGAAGCGCTGGTTGATCCAGTGCCTTTCCGCGTCGGGGTTCGTCGCAAGAATCACCTGCGTCCAGGGCCCAGCCTTGCCGCGCATGCGGCCTGATAACTCGTCAAAGTCGTCGGGGGTGAAAGCGTTGGCCTCTTCCATCAGTGCGATATCAGCACCGCTGGTCAGGTTGCCGATGCTGCGCAGTTTCTGCCGCTGCTTCTCATCCTTCATGCCCCCGTAGACGATGACACTGCCATTCGGATATTCGAACCGGCTCTTGCTCTTCGCATGCACCACGCGCTCGTCGCAGATCTGCTCAAACGCCGGGATCACGCTGTTCTTCAGGCTCTCGGCATACTTCCGCACGACGATCGCCAGCGCCCCCGGAAACCGCATGCAGTAGGCGTTAACCTTTTCATAGGCGAGCGAACTCTTGCCAGTGCCAGCGGTCCCAGCCAGGACTAACGTGGGGCGCTTGTCGCGCCATGGCTCAAGCTGCCATGGCAGTGGGCTGAACGGCACCGGCATGGAGCTATTCCGGTGCTCCTGCAAGCTGGCCCAGCCTCACACGCACGAGCCCGATATCGTCGACGTATCCACTTCCGATGGCCACGTGACCGCGCGCGCCGACGACTCGGGATGTCCTCGCGACGACTGCTTGTGATTTGGGATATCTGGCAGTGACTGGGCATCGCTTCGAGTTGCTAAACAGCATCACGATGCCAGGGTCCGCAACCTCTCCAGAGGATCGCCTTATCCGTGTGCTCATCGCATTCCCCCATCCGCGCGCGGATTGAAGCGCCCGCAACAATAGCCCCGCACCGCATAGTCGTACTGGCAGTAGTCCACGCCGCACGCGTCCTTGACGGCTTCCGCGCCCATATCCGTGGGGCATGGCACACATGGACCAAAATCTCTATTCCACGGACTGCCCTCCCCGCAGCCCAGAAGCATCAGCATCAGCGCCACACACGGCACCGCCTTGGTCTTGCGTCTCATCTTTGACCCTTTCCGCCGCCTGGCCTAGCGGCGTGGACCACTCTACGCAATCCGGGCTCGCGGCGGCAACAGTGTACAGCTTGCCCGTGTGCTCAACCTTCACCGGAGCATCCAGACCCGTCAGCTTCCGTCGACTCTCGCTGATTGCCTTGATCGTGTTGAGCAACTTTGCCGCGTCGGCATCGTCAGCGCCCCGCATGCGCTTCCATGCTTCTTTCTCAGCAGCGTCGAGTTTTGCGATTTCGATCTCGCGGAGCTCGATTGCTTCCTCTTTGCACTCGGCGCGGATCTCAGCCAAAGCGGCGCTGACCATGCGATAGGCCGCGGATGGCACGATCCCCAGGGCATCCGCGATCTGCCGGTAGCTGTGGCCCTTTTGTCGCAGTCGCAGGGCTTTGACTTGCTTCTGGGCTGCAGACAGCATTCTGGCGGCTGTTCGATGTGGCGCCCGTTCTTGACTCATTGTTCCCATCCCCGACGCATATTTAGGTTATTCTGGACGATTTCCGCGTTTCGCGATAGCCCAGAGGGCGGGGACGTGCGCAGTGCGGGGCCTCGATTCGCTACGCTGTCGAGGATCTAGCCAAAAAGCGACGCCACCAGGTGATCAATGCGGGCTCCTCGGTGCCTGTCCGGCAACGT
>CAZEPA010000006.1:0-22500 GCA_964513955.1 uncultured Anaerolineae bacterium
TGAGCCTGATGAGCCTCACTGAAATTGGCTGGCTGGCGCTGGCGCTGCTGCTGCTCAGCCTGGGCTTGGCTTGGTGGGTTCAACGCCTGCGCGCCAACCAGGCTGCATCTGAATATCAACTTGCGCGCGATCAGCGCACTATCAGCGAGCTGAGCGCCGCGCGGATTGGACACGAGGCTCAACGTCAGGCGCTAGGAGTGGCGGCGACCTGCGGATTGATCATTTTGGATCAGGAGCGCCGTCTGCGGTGGTTCAATGAGCAGGCCCAGGAGATCATCCGGTCGGATGCGGCGCCAGGCGGGCTGCTGATCGAAGCGTTGCCCAGTTATGAAATCAACCAGGCGGTGCAAGACGCGCTAGACCGACAAATCTCCGTTGAACGGCAAGTCGCGTTCAAGGCGCGCCTATGGCGTGTGCGCGCGGCCGCGGTGCAGCAGCAAGGCGCGGTGCTGGCCCTGGAGGATATTACGGAATTGCAGCGCCTCGGCCGCGCACGGCGTGAATTTGTCGCCAATATCTCACACGACCTCCGCACCCCCATTGCCGCCATTCAGTTGACCCTGGAAACACTGCGTATGGGCGCGCTGGACGATGCCCAGGTGGCGCGCCGCTTATTGGAAAACATGAGCACGCAAGCCGACGCCTTGCAGCAGCTGGCAAGCGAGCTTTTTGATCTCAGCCAAATCGAGTCCGGGCAGGTCTTGCTGAAACTACTGCCAACGCCAGCCGCGGCCATCATCGAACCGGTAGTCGAGCGTTTGCGGCCGCAGGCTGAACGCAAGCAGGTGCAGATGCACCTGGCGTTGGCCGTGGCCGAGCCAGTGCTGGCAGATCCCGAACAGGTGCAAAAGGTGGCGGCCAATCTTTTGCACAACGCCATCAAATTCAGTCCGGTCGGTCATCGCGTGGGCATTACGGCGACGGCGGTGGTTTGCCAGGGCGGCCGCGTGCGGACGGGCGTGGACATTCCTCCCGTGACGCCGCCCGATGGCTGGACCGATGGGCATTGGGCAGTCTTCACGGTATGGGATGAAGGCCCCGGAATTGCAGGCAGCGAGCTCCCGCGCATTTTTGAACGCTTTTACAAGAGCGACCGCGCCCGCTCACGCGGCAGTGAAACCGGCGCCGGGCTGGGGCTTTCCATCGCCCGCCATATTGTCTTAGGACATGGCGGCCAGATCTGGGTTGAAAGCACTCTGGGCCAGGGCGCACGCTTCTTCTTCACGCTCCCCATTGCCTGAGCCGAACGAGCCAGAGCCAAATGCTTCAAGGCAAAGACGCCACGGCATGTAGACATTCACTCGATGTTATCAATTCTTAATCCACAGATTGCCAAGCATTAACCGCGGCATAAGACCGGGGTTAAATCAAATCGGTTATCCTCAGACTGCGGACTGAGGTCTACGTGCGCATGACTCGCGAGCGGGCTGCGCGCACAGTAGCGACTCTTGCCGCAAGACGTAAACTTGTGAAGATAACACAGAGGAGATTTTTCATGCGTACGAGATTCGTGACTGCCATCACCCTGCTGATGATCGTGATGGTGGCGCTCAGTGCGTGCGGCGCACCAGCGGCCACATCGGCGCCGACGGCAGCGGTGCAACCAACCGCAGCGGCCGTTGAGCCAACAAAGGCGTCGCCGGCGATGGAGTTGGCTGGCGACGTAGCCATTGACGGCTCTTCCACCGTCTATCCGATCACCGAGGCCGTGGCCGAAGAGTTTGGCGCCGTGCATCCGAAGGTCAAGGTGGCGGTGGGCATTTCAGGCACCGGCGGCGGTTTCAAGAAGTTCTGCAACGGGGAGACAGACATCTCCAATGCCTCGCGCGCGATCAAAGATTCTGAAAAAACCGCGTGCATGGAGAAACAGATCGAGTACACCGAATTTCTGATTGGCCTGGACGGCTTGACCGTGGTGGTCAACCCCAAGAATACGTTTGCTCAGTGCCTCACCGTGGCGCAGTTGAAGACCATTTGGGACGCCGGCAGCGTGGTGAAGAACTGGAAGGATGTAGACCCCAGCTTCCCGGATCAGCCCCTGACGCTCTACGGCCCTGGCACCGATTCTGGCACCTTCGACTTCTTCACTGAAGTCATCAATGGCAAAGCCAAGCAGTCACGTTCGGACTTCACCGCCAGCGAAGATGACAACGTTCTGGTGCAAGGCATCGAAGGCGACGCCAATGCGCTCGGCTACTTTGGCCTGGCCTACTACATCGAAAACAAAGACAAGCTGCGGGCCGTGCAAATTGACAACGGCAAGGGCTGTGTGGCGCCGAGCTTCGACACGGTGAATACGGGCGCCTACACGCCTCTCTCGCGGCCGCTCTTCTTTTATGCGAAGAACAGCGCGCTGAGCAGGCCGGAAGTGTTTGAGTTTGCCAAGTTCTACATTGACAACGCGCTCAAGGTGGTAGACGAAGTTGGCTACGTGGCTGTGCCGCAAGCGCGCTACGATGAAGATAAGGCTACCCTGGCAAAGTTTGCCAAGTAGGCTTTGACATGGTTTGCCTTCCAGCCTTGCGCGGCTGGTGCATCCCTTGCGCGGCCGAAATCGTACCCTCCGACTTCGGCCGCGCACCAGTTTGACGCAGGCATGTCTTGTACAATGCCAGCCCGGTTTACCATACACCGGACTGGCATTGCGCTGTTTCCAAAGTGGCGTAGAATCCTAACTTCACATAGAATAATGCTGAATCAAAAACCCATTCCACTGACTCGCCAGGGAGGCCGGCAGCAACTAGCCATGGACAAACAACAGGCGCATACGGTCGAGCCAGATTTCATCCCTGTTTCTGACGCCCCGCTTGTCGGCAACCGCTGGCGCTCCGCGCGCGAGAGACTGATCGGCGGCGCGCTCTTTGCCTGCGCGGCGGTTTCTATTTTGACCACCGCGGGCATTGTGGGCGTCTTGATCTTCGAAGCGATTGAATTTCTGCGCGTCGTGCCCTTGTTTGATTTCCTCACAGGCGTACAGTGGACGCCGCTCTTCAGCCCGCCCAGCTTCGGTGTGCTGCCGCTCGTGGCCGGCACCACCGTCATCTCGATGATTGCCATGCTGATTGCGCTGCCCATCGGGCTGTTGGCGGCCATCTACCTCAGTGAATACGCCAGCCCGCGCATACGCCGTGTACTCAAGCCCTTGCTAGAGATCTTGGCTGGCATCCCCACCGTCGTCTATGGCTATTTTGCCCTGACCTTCATCACGCCCTTGCTGCGCCAACTCTTGCCCCAAATGGAGGTTTTCAACGCGCTCAGTGCAGGCATCGTGATGGGGATCATGATCATTCCCCTGGTCTCATCGCTCAGCGAAGACGCAATGACCGCGGTGCCGCGTTCGTTGCGCGAAGCCGCCTATGGGCTGGGCGCCACCAAACTCGAAGTGACGCTGCGCACGGTCGTGCCTTCGGCTCTGTCTGGCATTGTCGCCGCTTTCATCCTGGCTATTTCACGCGCCATCGGCGAAACGATGATCGTCTTGATAGCGTCTGGACAGAGCACGATCATGCAGCTCAATCCGCTCAAAGCCATGGAAACCATGACCGCGTTCATTGCCCGCGTCAGCCTGGGCGACAACCCGCAGCAGAGCATTGAATTCAAAACTATTTTTGCCGTTGGTATGCTGCTTTTTGTCATGACTTTTGCGCTCAACCTGATCAGTCAACGCATCCTGGCCCGCTTTCGCCAGGTTTATCAGTGAACGAGTCATGCAGGTCGCAACCTACCGAATTGCGCTGAGGGAAATAGATGGACGTTGAACCCAATTCCGACTTAGAATTTCGCCAACGCCTGGCGCGGCGCAAGCGCGCGGGCCGCTTCTTCGCCGCCGTGGCGTTTGCTGCTGCCCTGGTGGGCTTGATCGTGTTGGCTGTCCTGCTGGTGGATGTGGTGACTCGGAGCCGTGGGTGGCTCAACTGGCAATTCCTGACAAGCTTTCCTTCCCGGTTTCCACAAAAGGCTGGTATTCTCTCGGCCCTGGTTGGCTCCCTCTGGCTTGTGGGACTGACCGCGCTCATTGCCTTTCCCATCGGCGTGGCCGCGGCCATCTACCTGGAGGAATATGCGCCGCAGAATTGGATCACGAACTTGATCCAGATCAACATCTCGAACTTGGCCGGCGTCCCCTCCATCGTTTATGGCTTGTTGGGATTAGGCATCTTCGTGCGCGGCTTGATGCTGGGCCGCAGCTTGCTGGCGGGCGCATTGACCATGAGCCTGCTCATCCTACCTACGATCATCATCGCCTCGCGTGAAGCGATCCGGGCCGTGCCGGTTTCCCTGCGCCATGCCTCGCTCGCCCTGGGCGGCACGCGCTGGCAAACGGTGTGGCACACGGTGCTGCCCATGTCGTTTCCTGGCATCCTGACCGGCACCATCCTGGCGCTCTCCCGCGCCGTCGGTGAGACGGCGCCTCTCATCACCATCGGCGCACTCACCTACATCGCCTTCTTGCCAGAGAACATCTTCAGCCAGTTCACCGTGCTGCCGATCCAAATTTTCAATTGGACGTCGCGCCCCCAGGCCGAATTTCGTCTGTTGGCTGCGGCCGGCATCGTCGTCCTGTTGGTTGTCCTGTTAACCGCCAATGCCATCGCCATTATTTTGCGCGATCGCCTGCAAAAGCGTTTCTAACGAGTGATCCTATGCCACTTGATTCGATGATTCTTTCATCAACCACGACAAACCTTGATTCCAACCATCAGAACGCTTTCAGCATTGAAAGTCTGAATTTTTGGTATGGCCCCAGCCACGCGCTCAAAGACCTCACCCTGGAAGTCCCCGCGCGTCAAATCATGGCCATCATTGGCCCCTCCGGCTGCGGCAAGAGCACTTTCTTACGTTGTTTCAACCGCATGAATGACTTGATCCCCGCCACCCGCGTCGCCGGCAAGGTTTGGTTTCATGGCCAGGACCTCTACGCGCCCAACGTGGACCCGGTCGAGGTGCGCAAGCGCATTGGCATGGTTTTTCAGAAACCCAACCCATTCCCCCAGTCCATTTTCGACAACGTGGCTTACGGCCCACGCGTCAACGGCTTTCGGGGCAACATGCAAGACATCGTCGAACGTTCTTTGCGCCAGGCCGCGTTGTGGGACGAAGTCAAGGATAAGTTGCGCGCCAGCGCCTACGCCTTGTCTGGTGGGCAGCAGCAGCGCCTGTGCATTGCCCGCGCCCTGGCCGTGGAACCAGAGGTCATCCTGATGGATGAGCCTTGTTCGGCGCTCGACCCCATTGCCACGCTCAAGATCGAAGAGCTGATGGTGGAGCTAGCCGCGCAGTATACCATCATCATTGTGACGCACAACATGCAGCAGGCCGCACGCGTCTCCGACATCACGGCGATGATGATGCTGGATGACAACCGCAAATCGGGCACGGTGATCGAAGTTGGCCCCACGCGCGCGATGTTCACGTCGCCGCGCGACAAGCGCACCGAGGATTACGTCACCGGCCGTTTTGGTTAATCAACGTCACGCGCGGAATCGAATGCGCAGGCCGACAGGCTTGCAGGAGCGGACTATGTCCATTCGTCAACATTTTGAACGTGAACTGCAAACGCTGCAGGCCGAGGTTCTTCTGCTAGGCCTGATGGTGGAAAAAGCCATTCTGGATTCAGTAGACATCTTGCAGCGCCGCGATCTGGAAGCCGCGCGCCAGTTGATTGCGGACGACCGGTTGATCAACGACAAGCGGCTCTCCCTCGAGGACAACTGCCTGGCGCTGATTGCCACGCAGCAGCCAATGGCCAGCGATCTGCGCACACTGGCATCCATCCTGGAAATTGCCACGGAGTTGGAGCGCATGGGCGATTACGGCAAAGGCATTGCCCGCATCACTCTCATGTTGGCCGACGAGCCGTTGATTTTCCCGTTGTCCGGCATCGAGTTGATGGGCCGCAAAGCCTGCGATTTGCTGCGCCGCGCGCTCGATGCCTTCCAGCGCCGCGACGATCAAACCGCGCGCGCACTGCCCGCTGAAGACGATGAAGTGGATGCGCTTTACGTACGCACGCAGCGCCAACTGATTGATCTCATCGTGGCTGATGCGCGCCACATTGACCAGGCCATGCGCTTGCTGTGGGTCGCGCACAACCTTGAGCGCGCCGCCGATCGGGTCACCAATATCTGCGAGCGCACCGTCTATACCATTACTGGTCGCATGATCGAACTGGATGTCTTGGACTCCGCCCAGACAACCCCCGGTACGTTGCCGCGCGATCCGTTGGATGGCGCGAGAACGGGATTGACCATGAGGTGAAGCCATGCCAACGGACAGTGCTGCCCCGGCCCAGGAAATCGAACTGAAGTTCCATGTTCCTGGCGAAGAGGTGTTCAACCGTTTGTTGGCGTTCGATCGCGTGGGCGATTACATGCTGCGCGACAAGGGCGTGCAACGCGGGGAAGATGTCTATTTCGACACGGCCGAGTACAACTTCTTGCACGCGGGCTTTGCCTGCCGCTTGCGCCCGCGCCCCAACGGCGCCTGGTTAGCGACGCTGAAGGGCCTGCATGGCGGAGGCAACCAGGCGCGCGGCCTGCATGAGCGCGCCGAAGTCGAAGTGACCCTGAACGCCCCCGGTCCGCCTGAAACCTGGCCCGAAGGGCCGGCGCGTACGTTGGCGGAGTCTCTGGCTGCGGGCGACGCGTTGGAAGAACTGATTCACATTCAACAGACTCGCCACGTGCGCCAGGTGCTGGCCGCCGATCGCGCCATCGCAGAGATGACCCTGGATGCCGTTCTCTTCAACGCCGCGGATGAGCCGGCGTGGTTGGTGGAAATTGAGCTGAGCGAGGACGGCAGCCCGGCGGAGTTACAAACCTGCGGCGACGCGCTGCAAGCCGCTTTTCCTATGCTGCAGCCCGAACCGCGCTCCAAGCTGGCGATCGCGCTTGCCCTGGCTGGCGCCGCGGATGCTGAGCTGGCGTTGGCGACGGCCGAAGCCGCCGGCGCCCCCGACCTGACTCTCGGCGACAAGGGCGGCCGCACGGCTGGCGTGCGCAGCGATGACCGCATGAGCGAGGCCGGGCGCAAAATTCTCTATTTTCATTTCCGCCGCATGCTGCGCCAGGAAAAGGGCGCGCGCAAGGGCGAAGATATCGAAGCCCTGCACGATATGCGGGTAGCCACCCGCCGGATGCGCGCGGCGCTCAAGATTTTCGAGCCTTATTTTGAAAAGGACGACATCGCTTCGTTTGGACGCAACCTGCGGCGCACGGGTCGCGCCCTGGGCCAGGTGCGCGATCTGGACGTGCTGCTGGATAAACTGCAGCGCTACGCGGCGGCTTTGCCCGACGCCGAACGCGCGGGTTTGGAACGGCTGCGCCTGGCATGGGAAGCGCAGCGCGACGCCGCACGACGGGCCATGCTGGCCTTTTTGGAAAGCGATCGCTACCGCCAGTTCAAGCGCGATTTCGAGGCTTTTCTCACCACGCCGGATGCCGGCGCGCGACCGCTCAGCCGCAACGAGCCGCAGCGCGTCCTGGTCTGTCATGTCGTGGCCAGCACGGTTTGGCTCGATTTTGAATCCATCCGCGCGTATGAATGGGTGCTCGATCGCGCATCCCTGGAAACGCTGCACCAGTTGCGCATCGAAATCAAAGGCCTGCGCTATCTGCTGGAATTCTTTCGTGAGGTGTTGGGGCGCGACGCGGCCGCAGTCATCACGGAACTGGTGCAAACACAGGATGTGCTGGGCGATTTGCACGACGCAGATGTGGCCGTGCACTTGCTCAGCGATTTTCTGGCGCACCAGACCGGCTTGCCAGAGACGCGGGCGCGGAAGCAGCCTGAACTCCGGGGGGTTGTCTCCTACCTGACCATGCAGGAGGGCCAAGTGCGCAAGCTGCAGCGCCGTGTACCCGCGGCGTGGAAACGGCTCAATGCGCCCAAACTGCGGCGCCAATTGGCGCTGGCGGCGGCAAATTTGTAACCTGGGAGAAAGCTGTGAAGCGTAACGTTCTTTTCTTGTGCACGGGCAATTCCTGCCGCTCACAACTGGCCGAAGCGATCGTCAACGCGCGTTTGGGCGACGCCTGGGCGGCGGCGTCGGCCGGCACCCGGCCCGCGGGCTACGTACACCCGTTGGCGCTGCAAGTCCTGGCCGAGATTGGCATCGCACCGACGCATCTGCGCTCCAAGTCCACGGCGGAGTTCCGATCCGCGCCCTTTGACCTGGTGGTCACCGTGTGCGATGACGCCGCAGAGAACTGCCCGGTCTGGCTGGGACAAGGGCGCCGTGTGCATCTTGGCTTCCCGGACCCCGCCCAAGTCCAGGGCAGTCCTGAAGAAATCTTGGCTGCCTTCCGTCAGGTGCGAGACGATATTGCAGAGCAAGTCATCGCCTATTTGACAAAGGACGCCTAAAAGTCAAGCATTCTCCGACATGCCAACCGATGGCGGCGCCTTACAATTGCCCACGAAGCGTGCCCACATAACCGGTCAATTCGACATAGCCCTGACCGCTGATGGGCTGGCCGCGGCTGTCGCCTTCAATCGCGACGGCGCCTTCCCAATAGGTTTGCGCCAGGCGCAGCTCCTGATCGGCCTGGCGCGGGATGACGGTGAGCGTCAGGCCATAGGCGGGAATGGTGATCCGCCAACGCGCCGGGTAACGACCGCCGCTGGCGGCGCTTTGCCAGGTGTCAAGCACGTCAATGCGCACCTCGCTGCCGGTCAGGTGCTGCACCCGGCCGTCGGCTTCGATCAGGCTGCCGCTCGACTGCGGCTCGATCGTGCCGTCGTCGCGCCGAATCTGGTAGACCATCAGCTCGCGTCCATCGTCCAACTGCAGCGCAAACCAATCCCAGCCAATCGCGCGCTCGCCCAGCGCTGTGGTGCCGAACTCGTGATCCATCCAGCCGCTGCCAGTCACCGCAAACGTCTGGCCGTTCAACGTGACGGCGCCATGCAGGGGTAAGCGCGTCAGCGAGTAGTACATGGAGGCGTTGCCCGCCTCAGGCCCCTTTTGATGTAAGCCAGCCTCGCCATGCAAGGCCGGCGGTTTGCCCCAAGTCAGTGTCAAATCAAGGGCCACGCCATTCTGCTGCGCGATCAGGCGCTCCGTTTGCGGGCCAACGCCTTCCACAGACCAATCTTCCAACCATACGCGGTAAGGCTCTGCCTGCGCGCCAGCCAGCCCAGCCGCGCCGCGGCTGTAACGGTCAAAGGCGTGGAACTGCTGGCCGCCGATGTCACTCAAGGCGAAGTGCGCCATGTAGACCTGGTTGCTTGCCCAATCTGACGTGCGGTCGGCCGCTTTTGGAGTGAGCGCGCGGCGGAAAAAGGTCAACTGGAAGCCAAAACGGCGGCCGTCTGCGCTTTCCAAATTGCCGACATAGTACCACCATTCGGTGAGATAGGCCGGATGCGGACCGTGGTCACGCGGGAACTCGATGCCCAACGGCGTGGTGACCCGCGCGTAACCCTCCGTCGAGGCGGCGGCCGCATCCACGATCTGCCCGCTGACCTGCGCCGCCGGCCGCGGCCGTGCCCACCACCAAGCGCCGCCTACGATCACCACCACCGCCAAGCCCAAAAGTATGCGACGAGTCATGCGATCTCCGATCTCCGGTCTCCAATCTCCATTTCCTTACTCTCCTCGCAGCGCATCTGCGATGACAATGCGCGCCTGACGCCAGGCCGGGTAGATGCCCGCCAACAGGGCGGCCAACAGCGCGACGCCCAGCGCCTGCGCGAAGGCCGCGGGGCTGATTTGCAGCAGCAGTGTCCAGCCAAAGGAGCGCAAGTTGATAACATAAATCAGTACGAGGGCGAGCGCCAGCCCTGCGGGCAAGGCCAACAGCCCCGCGGCGCCGCCCATCAACCCGGTCTCCAGCAAGGTCAAGCCCCAGAGCTGCCGGCGCGTCAAGCCGCTGGCAGCCAGGATGCCCAGCTCACGCGTGCGCTCCAACTGCAGCGAAAGCAGCGCGCTCAGGACGCCAATAAAGGCCACAACGGTCGCCAGCAGCTGCAGTGCGATCGTAATCGCGAAGGCGCGGTCGAAGACATCGAGCACCGCGCGGCGCAGCCCGGCGTTCGGGTTGATGACCAACGCCTCTTCACCAGCAAAACGGCTGCGTAGAGTCTGCACGACGGCATCTACATCACGCCCTGGCTGCACATAAACTGCCATCGAGGTGACGGCGCGATCATTCCATAAGCGACGGTACACCGCATCGTCCATGATGACCGTCCCCGCGCCGGCGGCATAGTCGTAGTAGACTGCGGCGATGGGGAACTCATGCACCCCCTGGTCGCTCAGCAGACGCAGGATCGCGCCGCGCCCCTGGTTGGGCAACTTACGCAAATTCACGAATGGCTCGGAAACGATCACCGCGCCTTGTCGCACCTGCTGCCAAAGGGATGCAGGGTCCGGCGCAGCCGACCAGAGGTAGCGGCGATGCCCATCCGAAACATCGCCCGTCGCGGCCACCACGGCGACGCTGCCCAGGTCGGGCGAGCTGACGGTGACGCTGCGCGCAGTTTCCACGCGGCGTAAATCTGGCTCTCGCGCCAGCGCCGCGGCCAGCCCATCCGGCAGAGCGGTCGTCACCCGCGTGGCGGTGAGGGAAGGCGGGGAGATAAAGATGTCTGCCTGTAGTGTGGCGGCCAGCCAATCCTCGACCGTGCTGCGAAAACTGCCGATCATCAGGCTGACGCCAATGATGACCGAAACGGAGACCATGAGCGCGGCAATCGCGACCGAGGTGCGACTGAGCGCGCGGCTAATCGTGCGTGGGGCCAGACGCCCCAGGTAGCCAAAGAGGCGGCTGGTCAGCGGCGTGACCAGCGTCATCAGCGCAAACGTCACGCCAGGGGTGAGCAGGGCAAACGCAAGCACCAGTATGAAGAGGCCGGCAAAGTTGAGCACCAGCGAATTTTGCGGCAGCCACAACAGCAGCACACTGAGGCCGATCAACCCTAGGCCAGCCAGGGTGAGCCAGGGCAGGTAGCGCCGAATCTGGCTCTCGATGACCGAGCGGCGGAACGCGCTGACTGGCGGAACAGTGGTGGCTTCGAGGGCCGGCGCGGCCGCGGCTAGAAGCGCTGCACTAAGGCCAATCACCAGCCCCTTGAGCAGGCTCAAGAAGGGCACGTCCACGCCGCGCACACTGACGACAAAATAGAGATCCGTGATGGTTTGCGTCACCAGGGTTACGGCCGCGCGGCCCAGGATCACGCCCAACCCCAAGCCGAGCAAAGCGCCAATCAGACCAAGCGCCGCAGCTTCGAATAGGACAATGGCAAAAATCTCGCCGCGCGTCATGCCGAGCGCGCGCAGCGTGCCTAACACCGGACGCCGTTGAATGACTGAAAACGACACCGTGTTGTAAATGAGAAACATCCCTACCACCAGCGCCAGCAGGCTGAGGGCGGTCAGGTTGAGCTCAAAGGCCGCGGTCATCTGTTCCAGGACGCCGGCGCGCGCGGCGGCCGCTTCGATCGTGGCGCCCGGCGGGAGGATGGCGCGAATCTGGTCCAGGGTCGCCGTGTCACCCGCAGGAATGATGAGATCAATGTGGCTCAGGCGACCGCGCATGTCCAACAGTTCTTGCGCGGTCGCGATATCGGTCAGGATCAGGCCGTCGAGTCCGCGACGGCTGATGTCATCGGCTGCCCGAATCAGACCGACCACCTGCACGGGTCTGGTCTGCGCGCCGATGCGCAGGCTAATGGTGTCGTTGCGCTGCAGACCAAAGCGCTGCGCCAGGCTTTCAGACAGCAGCACCGTGTTGGGGCGGGTGAGCAGCGCGGTGAGACTGTCAAGCGGCACACGATCCGATTGGCTGGTCAAGTACGCGCGAAAGGGCGCTTCGGCAAATGGGTCTACGCCGAGCAGGCGCAGCGGCTGATTGTCAAGCGTGGGTACAGTCACATACCCTTCAACCACGGGCGCGCTGTCGCGTTGGCGCAGTCCCAGACGCACCTGGCGGTAGACGGACTCGTCTAGGCCCGTCGGTCCACCGAACACCTGGTGCGTTGCCTTGCCGGCCACCGTCTCTGTGGAGAGGCGAAACGCGCGGCTGGCACTGCCGTTAGCCAGGTCAATGGCGACCATCATGGCGACGCCCAGGGCCACGCCTATGATGAAAAGCACGCTTTGCCAGCGCCGGCGCGCCACATGGCGCAGGCTGACGCGGAAAAGAGAACGCTGAATGTTGAATTTTATCATTCCCCACGGCCTCGCATCGCTGCAGGCAGCTCGGGCGCGGGTATCAATTGTCCATGCACAATGCGAAAAACCCGGTCGGCCTGACTGGCAACTTCCATCGAATGGGTCGCCATGATGAGCGTACGGCCAGCCTGACGCGTCAGCTCCAGCAGCAGGCTAAGCACACTGCGGCCGGTATCCTCGTCCAGGTTCCCCGTCGGTTCATCGGCCAGGATGAGCGTGGGATTTGCGGCCAGGGCGCGCGCAATCGCCACACGCTGCTGTTCGCCGCCGGAGAGGCGGTCGGGGTAGGTGTCCGCGCGGTTGGCCAGGCCCACGCGCGTCATCAGGTCGCGCACGCGCGCCAGCGCCTGGCCGGGCGGCCAATTGTTGAGTTCCAACGTCAAGAGGATGTTTTCTTGCACGGTCAGCGTGGGAATCAGGTTGAAGAACTGAAAAACAAAGCCAATGTGCTGGCGGCGGAACAGGGTTCGCTGCTGTTCGGGGAGCCGGGTGACCGGGATGTCGTTGATCCAAATCGCGCCCCGGCTCAGATCATCAATGCCGCTGATGAGGTTGAGTAAGGTGCTCTTGCCCGAACCGGACCTACCCAACAGCACGGTAAACTCGCCGGCGTTCAGTTCGAGGTTGACATCGTCCAGGATGACATGGCGCTCGCCTGCTTCCGTATAATCCTTGCCCACCCCTTGCAGGCGTACCAAAGGATCCGTAGCCGCCACGGTTCCATTGCTTTGAGCGAGCGACAGGGTAGATGTTTTTGACAGCATGAACAACCTCCAATTGGTGTTTGCTGGCAAGATTCGGGTTGGCAGCAGACTCATTGCTTGGACGCCCTGCGTTGCCGCGCGGTCACGAAGGGGCGCGTGCTGGCAGCGGAGGGGACTTGGTCAAATGCCAGGATTGATTGCACAAAGTGTAGAACCGCGCTATAATGGGCCTGGAGGGATGGCGATGAGTTACGCAAGCCTGGTGTTAGATTTTCCACAAGAACTGCAGCGCCCGCTGCTCCAATTGGCTGAACGCATTGAGCTGGATTTGCGTAGTCAATTGGCTGTACGTCGGGAGGATTTTGACAGCCTCAACGCGGCTGTGGCTAAGCTAGCCGTCGCACAGCAGCGCACCGAGAAGCGGGTTGAGCAGCTCATCGCGGCGCAGCAACGGACCGAAAAACGGGTCGAGGAGCTAGCCGCAGCACAGCAGCACACCGAAGAGCGGGTCGGCCGCTTGGAAGCTGCGCTGATCGAACTGGCTGCGGCGCAGCAGCGCACCGAAAAACGGGTCGAGGAGCTGGCCGCGGCGCAGCAGCGCACCGAGCGATCCCTGGATCTTCTGATTAACCGCGTGGGTCTGGTAGAGAGCAAACTGGGCCAACTCATTGGTGACAACCTGGAACGACGCCACCGTGAACGGGCCTATGCGTATCTCGGCCAAATTCTACGCCCAGTGCATGCGATACCCATTCAGGACATGTTGGCCCAACTTGAACTCCACCTGCAGGACGCGGAAGTAGACGACTTGTTGCCGCTCGATGTGCTCTTACGCGGTCGTATCCGCGAGCGTGATGCGCAGAGTGGGGCGCGACCAGAAGTTTGGCTGGCGATGGAGATTTCAGCCGTGGTGGACAAAGGCGATGTCGAGCGCGCGATGCGCCGGGCGGCCCTCTTGCGTAAGGCCGGCCTGCTCGCAATCCCCACCGTGGCCGGGGAAACCGCGACCGAGGGAGCCAGCCTCAATGCAGAGCTGCATCACGTTTTCTTGCTTCAAGACGGGCAACGCCTTCACTGGCAAGAGGCCCTGACGGCTGTCTTGTCGGCAGGCGGAGTGGCATAAAAAGGCCCCAGTTTCTTGGAGAAACTGGGGCCTTTTGTGTCACGGCCTAAGCGGCCCGGCGGGGGAGGGCGGCGATGAACTCGCCCTTCACCTTGGCCTGACCGTTCTGGTCTACGGCTTCGATTTCCCCACGGACGCGGGGTTCGCCGTCGGTTTCGAACTTCTCAGCCACCTGGCCGCGGCAGGTGATCACATCACCGGCGCGGCTGATGGCGGTAAAACGAACGGCGACCTTGCGCACCTGACGCGGTTCTACCCAGTTGGTGACCACGCGGCCCAGCAAACCAGCGATCAACATGCCGTGGGCAATGACGCCGTTGTTGCCAGCCTCGACGCCGGCCTGCTCGACGGTGTGAATCGGATTGAAATCACCGGACGCGCCCGAATAGCGCACGAACTGAATCTGGGTCAGCGGCTCATTCACGACAGAGGGGAGGGCATCGCCAACTTGAACATCATCAAAATAAATAGTCATTTTCGCCTCTTTTCCTGTGCAGCCCACCTACCGGCGCAGCACCATGGTGGCCCGCGCAATGACAATCACCTGGTCGTCCTGGTTGCGATAGGTGGCGCGTGTCTTGACGAAATCCATGATGCCTGAACGCCCTTCCTTGGTTTCAACGCTCACGATTTCGAGGCGTCCCGTAATGTCGTCGCCGGCCTGGAGAACACCCAGATACTCGTATTCTTCCTCGCCGTGCAGCAGGCGCATGATGTTGCCGCCCATCTGCGCCAGGATGCCGCGTGTTTCGGTGCCCCCCCAGAAGCGAAACAGGGTGGGAAAGGTGATCGGCGCTACAAGGTCACGATAACCGGCCGCCCGCGCGGCCTCCACGTCGTGAAACAGCGGGTTGGGATCCCCAAGCGCCGTCGCCAGTTCCCGAATCTTGCTGCGATCTACCTGGTACCGAATCAGCGGTAGTTCTTTGCCGATGTAGCTGGTATCGAGCATGAAGCTCCTCCATGAAGCTAATCTGTTACGCAATCCGCCAGATTGCGACCCGCCGGATTGCGCATCGGCGATCCGGCGTCAGGGGCACAGCCATTGCATATCCATCATAACACAGACCCGACATTTTTCGTAATCTGCGGCGCTGCGATTGCGCAGTGCGTCATGAGTTCGCAAAGCACGGAGAACGACTGTTTGCACTTCCTTGCCCTGACATGTTAAGATGAGCGCGCCATCTCACCACGTCCACCCCCAGCGTCCGGCAATGGTCTGAACATCCAGCAGCGTGACGCGACCATCGCGATCCAGGTCAAAGCGCGCGTTGGCGCCGCCGCTGGCCAGGGCTGCATTCCAGGCCTCAGCCGCGGCGATGATGTCCATGATGTTGATGACCCCGTCGCAGTTGAGGTCCACGCGGCCGCAGGTGCGAAATTCAGCCGTTGTGGACGATAGCGGGACGCCCATCACCTGCGCGCTGGCTTGGTTGACGATCACCTGGTTGAGCGGCGTACCGCTGCGCAGCCTGGCCGTGATCGTCACCACGAGTAGACTGTTTGGCGGGATACTGCCGTGCCAGTAGGCATTCTGGCCATTGAATCCGGCCTGACCGGCCAGGCTGCCGCCGATCGTCAATGGCTGCAGCGCCGGTGGAATAGGATCTGTCAGCAGCGCCTCGTCAATCCAGTGGTTTTGTGGGTTGTCCAGGCCAATGGTGTACGTGACGACAGCGCCGATGACCGGATCGGGCGCGTCGACGCGCTTGTAGAGGCAGGCTGCCTCCGGTCGCAGCAGCGCGAACGTGCCGGTGCGCATCACGGGCAGTGAGACGACATGCACCGGCAGCTCATTAACCAGACCGAGGGGCGTCCACCCCTGACCCATAGCGCCCCAGTGGCTGAGAATGAGACAACTGGGGCGGCCGCCGGGGAGTTCATCAGGGCGCACGTTGAGCCACATCGCCAACGGCTCCTCCAGGTTGGCGCCTGCCTCACCCACAGCCGGCGCGCCGGCCACATTGAAGCCGGTGCGGGCCGCGATCAATTCCTGGCCAGGCGGCGGGGGCGGTTGGCCGCGCGCATCCCACAGGATCGCAGGCTGCTGCGTTGCCGGCCCCGTGCGCGCCAGGTTCGCATCCGCACGTGGGGAATGGGCCGTATCGTGGACACTGGGCGCG
This sequence comes from uncultured Anaerolineae bacterium, assembly GCA_964513955.1. GTDB lineage: Bacteria > Chloroflexota > Anaerolineae > SSC4 > Amarolineaceae > Amarolinea. Next base: position 16,126 of record CAZEPA010000006.1, read on the forward strand.
CCGGCGCTCAGCGCAAAGGGCGCCACCGTTTCGCGCCCGCCGTCGGCGTGTAGATAGAGAAAGCCGGCAAAATCAGGCAGCGGCGCGCTGAAAACTGTCTGCGAAATGCCGCCGTTGCTCACCAGAGGCAGGGACTGCGGCGGGCTGGCGCTGCCCCGTTCATAGAGCGATACGCTCAGGCCAGTCAACCCGCTGACGCCAGCCAGGCTCACCGTCACCTGCTGTGACGCAGTCGGCGTGAGCAGCAGCCCAGGCGACCAGCCAGGCTGGGTGAGGGTTAACGTGATCTCGGTGCTGACCCCTGGCACGGCGGCGCGTGCGTAAGCGACGCCCTCTGGATCAATGACCAACAACTCATCGCCGCCGTACACACCGAGCAAGCGCAGAGTGTTGCCCGCGGTGATGACGCCCTGGCTGACCAGACGCGGCCCGCCAGGATGACCTGGTCCAGAAAACTGATAGACTTGCATCTCCCCGACGGTACTGGGCACGCCCATCACGGCTAGTGTGCGCACCGGCGGTGCGCTCGGGCTGGGTGTGACTTGAATGGAGGTGAGGCCAGGCGGCGTGGTCTCCGGACCAGGGTTCGGGCCGTTGACCGGCAGCTGTATCTGCCAGCGGGGCGGGGAGTTGGCGTCAGCAAAGCGGGCAGCCAGGGTTTCCCAGTCGGACTGGCTGTACAACTGGAACTGGATCGTTTGGCGGCAGCGCGCCGCCCACTGCATTGGCTCCCCGTCTCGCCGCAAGGCAAATTCGTTGGCCTTGTATTGATACGACATCAGCGTTGCCCAATCAGCGGCGTAGGCTGGGTCGCCTGGCGACAGCGTACAAAAAGAGGAGAAATCGGCCCCGTCCGGCGCCAGTCCCACGTATTCGTCAAATAAGGTCAGCCCATAGTGCCCAAACTCATGCACCAACGTGAGGGCGCCGGTGCGCTGGCTCCAGAGACCCTGGTTGGCGCTGTTGCCATCCCAGGCTCGACCGACGCGCAGATGGCCGGGACGGAAGCCGACGCCATTTCCCAGCTGCGTAGGAACGGGCACGATGCCGCCCACATCGGCGTTGGGCCAGACATCATTGCCCGCCATAATCTGAAAATCGGCGTCGCGCCAATGGTCCGCGCCGGCCACGATCTGCGCCAGGCCCAGGGTCATCTGACCGTTGCTGGCATCGAAGAGGTGCGCGCCGAATGAGTCCAGGGCGTCGTGAAAGACGCTCAGGTCGCTGGCCTCGTGGACGTCCCATTCCAGGGAGACCAGCAGATTGAACAGCACCAGCGGCGCGTTGGCGCGCGTGGTCAACAGAATGGGGGCGCCGGGGCTGCTCACGGTAGGCGAGATGATCGTTCCATCCGCTTGCACCGTCCAATTGGTCGTCACAACGGCATAGGCGATGTTGCCCGTGGCGCCAAAGGGCGCAAACAGGGGAAATGCATGGAACGCTTTGGTGGTTGTGACGAAGCGCTGCGGCGCCAGCGCCAGGAGGCAGTCGCCTTGCGCCAAATCGAGCACGAGCGGGTAGGACGCGATGGTGGCGACAGTAACGAGCGACGCATCATGGCACTGGTTGCGCAGCGTGACAATCACGGCTGGCTGCAAAACGCCGGCCTCATTGCGGACCGTAACCGGCGTCAGGGTTGTGGGGGCTGTGCCCTGCGCCAACGCTGGACGTGGCTCCACGAACAACAGCCACAGCGCGGCCATCAACGAGAGAGACACTCCCCCCGCAATCAGCAGCCGCCCGATCCGGCTCCGGAGTCTGCTTGGTTTATAGTTGGTCATCACGGTTACTCCTGAACTGCGTAATTCGGCACATTGCATGGCAGCAAGGTGGGTGAGGTGGATGCGTTCATGAACGATTTATGGTTGGCTGCGCTGCCCCGTTGGCTCGATGCTTCGCTCTGGCGCGCCATCTGCCGTGCGCTTGACGCGGCCGCGCGTGACTGGAATGATCTACTGCCTCATTTGACTTTGTTACCAGAGGCGCGGTGGCAGTTGACGCAGAGACCGGCGCAGCTATCCGCGGCGCGCGCGGCGGACCCGGCCGCGTGCCAACAATGGCACTTGATTTTCTTTCAGGCGCTGCTCCAGCGCCAGGAAGTGAGCGAAGCAGTTTACCACTTTGAGCAAGCCGGCAATTTGTGCCTGGCGCGCCTGGCTTATGAAGAGCTGGGACAGATCATCGCGGCCTTCGATGCGCAGCCAGTTCCCTTGCCGCGTTTTGCGCACCTGCTGGCCTACTACCAGGCCGTGCTGGCGGTGGAGCATCACGACTGGACCGCAGCGGCTGAGCTGCTGGCCAATCTGCGCAGCCTGCCCAATCTGGACGCCGACCTGTACGCGCGCTGCACCAACACCCTGGGCGTGCAGGCCTATCATCAGGCTGAATACGATACCAGCTTTCGTTACTACCAGGAAGCGCACCAGGCTTTTCAGCAGTTGGGCGATGGCCTGGGTCAACTGCGTGCGCTCATCAATATGGCAATTGTGCACAACATGCTCGGCCAGTTTGATGACGCTATCACCTGTCTGCAAGACGCGCACGCCTGGTCGCACAGCCTGCACGAGGCGGTCTGGGAAAGCTGGATTCTCAATGAGCTTGGCATCAACTACAAGGATTTGGGCCAGTGGGACAACGCCCAGGCTCATTTGGAGCAGGCGCTTGCCATGTCGCGCACGCTCAACCGCCAGCGCGGCATTGCTACGGCCCTGGCTAACCTGGGCGAGCTTTTCCTGCTCCTCGGTCAGACCGCGGCCGCAGAGCAGCACTACCAGGAAGCGCTGCAGCTCGCCGGCTCACCCTTCATGACCATTGAAGTCCTGGGTAATCTCGGTCTGCTGCGCCAACTACAGGGCCAGTATGCCGCCGCCGCCGATTTCTTCCGTCAAGCCCTAGTGCATGCCGCCGGCATCCACAGCGCGTCTTACCAGGCGCTCATTCATTATCGCCTGGGCACCCTGGCCTGGCAGCAAGGCAACTTGGTCGCTGCCCGCATGTCATTTGAAACGGCCATTCATCTCATCGAGGGCTTGCGCAGCCAGATTCAAACCGAAGATGTGCGCATTCGTCTCTTCGGCGGCTGGCAACAGGTCTACAGCGCGCTATTCCTACTGACGCTTGCCCAAGGCGACCCGGCTGCTGCGTTGACTTACGCCGAACGCGCGCGCGCCCGCGCCTTCCTCGATCTGCTCAGCGGCCGTGGGCCAAACCCGGCGGCGCTTGGCGAGCCTTTGAGCGCAAACGCCATCCAGGCCCAGATGCCATCCGACATGCTGCTTTTGGTGTACTTCAATACGAATCCGCCGACACGTTTCCAGCCCGTAGCCGATTGGCTGCTGCATCACCATGCGTCGTTGCGCGAACTGCTGTTTCCACCTGACCGCACCGTCATGCTGGCCGTCACATCCCAAACCATCGAGGCCTTTCCGCTGGCGCTGGATGCGGCCACTGCGCTGCGTCGCGCCTTTGCCGCCGATCGGCGTGCGCTGGCCGGTTTGACTCCCGGCGCAGATGGTCGCTTAGCGCGGCCCTGGGTGCTGCGCAGCCTGGGAACGCTGCTTCTTGGCTCGGTGCTGTCACGGCTGGCAGAAACCGCGCGTCTTGCCATCGTGCCCCATGGCCCGCTGCACTACGTGCCGTTCACGGCTTTGCAGTCCGCAACCGGCGAGCCTTGCCTGGCGCCCACCACAACGATTCTCTTCGCGCCCAGCGCCACCGTTCTGCTGACCCATGGCCGTCACCAACGGTCAGATTTCCGCAGTCCACCAGACTTCGGAAATCTCATCTCGCCTCCCGCGCCCCTGGTCGTCGGCTTTGCGCCTGATCTGCGCCATGCCGAAGCGGAAGCCCAATCGGTGGCTTCTTTGCTCGGCGGTCGTTTGCTGTTAGGCATGCAGGCCACCCAAGACGCGTTTATGTTCGGGGCGCCTGACGCCTCCCTGATCCATCTCTCCTGCCACGGCACCTTCAACGCACAAGCGCCGCTGCAATCTGGCCTATTCCTGGCCGATGGCGTGCTTACGGCCGCCGCTCTGCTCAACCGACCGGCGTTTTTGCAGGCCGGCCTGGTCACGTTGAGTGCATGCGAGAGCGGGCGCAGCGGTGTTCTGAGCGGTGACGAGTTACTGGGATTGGTGAGGGCGATCTTGGCGGCCGGCGCGCCGGTGGCGCTGGTTAGTCTGTGGGCCGTGGACGAGCTTTCGACGCGATTATTGATGCGCTTCTTCTACACTGCCCTGGCTCAGGGGATTTCCGCGGCGGCCGCCCTACGCCAGGCGCAGCAAGCCCTGACCAGACTGTCGGCCCCAGCCCTCAGCGCAATCCTCGCCGCGGGGGGACTGTCTTCAGAGCAGATTGCCAATGAACTGGCACGCTTAGGCGATGCTTGTGAGGCCTTGCTTGATCATCAGCATCTCTTGAGCCATCCTTACTATTGGGCAGGGTTCGTGCTCATTGGCGGCGCCCCGCTGGATGCCTCAGCCGCGCGCGCTGAGTTGGATGTCCGCCAAGCTGCGCCGTGGGATTCCGCTGAAGCGGACGCGGCCATCGCTGTCGGTCATCGCCTGACGTGATTCTCCCGGCGCATAGAGGGTGACGGTCGCGCCGGCAAAGCCATCCAGAAAATGGCTGGGGCGGCGCACGAGGACTTCAACCTGCACCGCGTCGCCGTTGGTCGCGTCGGGCCAAGCCACCAGCTCCAAATTCAGGTCTGGCTCTGGCGTCAATGCCACCTGCACCAGAGGCTGCGCCGGCCCTGGGTCCCCTTTGATCGCGACGGGGCTGAGGACGGGTTGCCATTGCAGGATCAACTGCAAATTCAGCCAGACGGCGCCGCTGCGATCCACCAACCAGTAGGCGCCCTGCTGGACAGCCTGCTCCATCTGCTGGCGCCAGCGCGGCAGCGAAAGGGACGGTTTCTTGAGGAAGGCCAGGTCAGGCGAAGGCGCATCAGGTGGGGAAGCCAGCCTGTCTTGTGCCAGGGCACGCGGCAGCGTGCGGAGTTCGATGGCTGTCTGCTGGCAGGATGGGCAGCCGCTTAGATGCCGGCGCACCGCCGGGGTGAGCGCAAAGGAGCCGTCGCTCTCGAGCCAGGCCAGCAGTGCAGGCTCAGCATCCGCGCAACTTAGATGGTCAGGCGGCTGAAAAGAGAGGGTGCGCAAACGGGCCAGGCGATCCCGGCAGGACTGACAGTGGGTCAGATGGATGCCCAGTTCCGATGGGTTAGCCGGGTCGCTCAAAAAATCCATCAATTCTGTACTATCGCTCGGGCACTTCATAAGCTCACTCGCTTCAATGACTCAGCTGTTATGGGAAGCTTGTGACAAAAAAGAACAATCGCGGCGAATGTTCTTGCATGGAAAATAGAGGTCATGTAGCTTCTCATCCCGGCGCGATTTGGAGCGCGCGTCGCAGACAGGCTTCTAGCTTCTTCAGGCCGCGACTGCGCAGCACATGCACATTGGCGACTGTGGTGCCCAAGCGTTCGGCAATGGTGGCATCGTCCAGCTCATCGAAGTATTTGAGAATGAGCGCCTTGATCTGTTCGGACGCGCGCGGCTGGTGACGCCACAGTTTCTGCAGGCAGTCGCGCACCGACGCCGCTTCATCGCTGTGCAGGGCGGCTTCTTCAGGCAGTGGCGATCTTTGGAAAATAGGGGCAAGCGATGACGTTTCCTCGGCGCTGGCATCCAACCACGATGACAGCGATTGGACGCGGCTGAGACGCACCGGGCGCACCCGATTCATGGCATGGCGCAGGCGGAAATAGGCAAATTTGAGGAACGTTTCCGGCTGTTGGCAGGTATCCAGTTTCTCATACACCAAACGCAGCGTCTCTTGCGCCACATCGGCCACATCAGCCTCCGGCACCCGATTGTAGGCCAACTTATATACATAGCGATAGAGTTCATGATAACCCGCTTCGCGCTGTGAACTCCCAGCGCACGCCGCAAACAGGAGGCGCGAGTAGACCGTTTGGCAGGCAGTGACCGCCTGCACGAGGCTCACCTCGGTGGCAGGGCTAAGGTGCTGAACAGCCTGCGCCGCCAACGTATCAGCCGACACCAGCGACCAGCCAAAGTCAGCGAGCAAGTGTTCAGCGGCCCGCCGGAATACAAGAGGCGGCGTTTCTGTGGTTGACTCATGCACAACGTGGGAAATCATGCTTAGATTCTAACACACGACCACCGCGTGCGCAAGCAGAAATTCTCGCCCTATGGTAAAATAGGGCCATACGCACCGATGGAAAGGATTGCCGCCCTTGTCACGTAATATCTACCTCGAAGACATCGGCCTGGATGAGGCGGTCGAACGCTGGTGGCGCGCGCTTGCCGCCGTGAGCCTTCCCGCGCTCGACGTACCGTGCGAGCACGTCGG